>NZ_JBNMIZ010000090.1:0-10035 GCF_050873525.1 Brachyspira sp.
ATAATTTTAACGAATAATTTTTTGATTAATAATGAGCTTTTAATTAGATTGACAAAAACCTAAAAACATATAAAATTAACGAAAAATAACGAAAGGTGGAGGAAGAATAATAAATACATGTATGTTCCGATAATGTATATTATGTTAACTTGCATATAAATTTTTTATTCTTGGCTTGAAAAATTCGCCCTATTTATGAAATTATCAATGTTCCGAGGCGACCGATTTTTAATCAAATTTTTAATCAAATAAATTGCCTTAATTTCGTTATAAAATAAAGAAAATAAATTTAAAATAAAAGGATTTGCAAAATGAAAAAAACAATAATTTTAATTTTATTAGTAACAACCGCGATAATATCATGCGGAAAAGACGGCGGTTCTATTTACGCCATGCATAAAAGATATAATAATTTTATCAATATTCTTCCAAACGATATAAAAAACGATTATTATGTTAACTCCGAGAAATACGGAAATTTGTATAAAGAATGGATAAACGAATTCAACTCTTGGACTGAAAATATTTTGAACGAAGAAGATTCGAAGATAAAAGAAATATCCGCAAGAATAACGCCCGATAAAATAGAATACGCGCTTGAAACTTTAACGAGCAGAAATTACGAAAGAAATTTGCCAACCGAACTTATGATTAAAGTCAAAAATCATACCGATAATTTGGCGCTCAATATAAAAGAACTTGAAAAAGAAGAATCGTTTTCAAATGCCATGTTGTCGCTAAAAAAAGACGAAGCGATAGAACATTTTACAACGGAAGATACGATATTTTATTATGTTTGGAATTATCTTATAACGGTAGACCGACCGAGACGATTTCAATAAGAATTTAAAATAAAAAATTAAATTTAAGAATTCCCTAATAATCCGCTTCCGATTCTAATCATATTTGCGCCATGTTTAATTGCGAGATGATAGTCCGAAGTCATACCGATAGAAAGAATCGAAATTTTATTTTTATCGAATTCCAAATTAATATCGTTATATATTTTATTAAGGCTTTCAAATTCGTTTTCGATTAAATTTGAATCTTCGCTGTTCGAGGCGACTCCCATAAGTCCTTTGATTTTTATATTTTTAAGATTTAAAATATTTTGATAATTTTTTTTATAATCGGATAAATTAAATCCGCCTTTTTGACTTTCATTGCTTATATTGAATTGAAGTAATATATTTTGTATTTTATTATTTTTTTGAGCTTCTTTATTTATAATTTCCGCAATTTCTACGGAATCCACGCTTTGTATCAAGTCGGCAAACTTTACGATATATTTTATTTTATTGCTTTGAATTCGTCCTATGAAATGCCATTTAATATTTTTAAAATTCTCAAGCTCCCCTACTCTATCCCGCAGACTTTGAGCCTTGCTTTCGGCTAAAGGCAAATTCAAATCAAGCGACAAAAAATTTTTTATTGTTTCCAAAGACGAATATTTGCTAACGGCAATAATTTCTATATCGTAATTTATATTATATTTTTCTTTTAGAAGATTGATATTATTTTTTATTTCGTTATATTTTTGAAGTATTAAATCGGCTTTCATAAATATATTATACTAAAAAAATTTTATTTGTCTATAATCGCCCTACCCTATTTTATACAATCTTTACAAAAAAGTTTTATAATATATAATAAATACAGTTATTCTAATTTTTAATAAATACGGAAATAAAAATGATAAAAAAAATACTCTCCGAATTGGAAAGCGAAGATAAAAATAAAAGGCTTCATGCCCTCGATAAATTATCCGAAATCGTTTTTGATACGGATAGAATTTTAGTCATAAAAGCGCTTAAACCTCATATATTGGACTGGGACGAAGATGTGAGGGCTAAAGTTTCTTCGGTTCTAAAATTATATACGGAGCAATGATTATGGGGAGAATAATATCTTTTTCAAGCGGAAAGGGTGGAGCGGGCAAAACTCTATGCACGGTTAATTTCGCCACCGAATTGGTTTCGAGAGGCTATAAAGTTTTGGTTTTCGATATTGATATTAACTGCTCGAATGTTTTTATACTTCTTCATGTAAAACCCGAATCAAAACTGCAGGAATATTTTGAAGGAAATTCCACTTTAAAAGACTGCATCATAAAAAGCGAATTCAATATAGATGTAATAAGCGCGGGAATCAATATTCAAAGATTCGTTCAATTTGAAAACGATTTTAATTTGTCGACTTTGGCGAGAGATTTAAAAGAATTATCCGCAGAATACGATTATGTTTTAATCGATTACGCGGCTGGAATAACTCAAGCTATGATGAAATTTTATGAAATGTCTGACGATATTATTTTAATCGCAAATCCCGAAATAACTTCATTAACCGACCTTTATAGACTAATGAAAATGATGTTCGTAAATAAAATAACAAACAAAATGTATTTGATAGTAAATAAAGTAAAAAATATCGACTGGGCTATTAATCTTTACAAAGAAGTTAAAAAAGTTGCCGATAAATTTTCTTTGGATATAAATTTGGTTTTACTGGGACCGATTTTATTTGACGAAGAAAAAGTTATGGTTTCTATTCAAAAGAGAACTCCTTTAATAATATTATATCCGAAAACTCCAATCAAAGGCGGATTTTCTTTAGCCGTCACGAGATATTTATACGACTTGGGACTTTTAAACGAAGAAAATGCGAGAGAAAAATCTTTCGCAGATTTTTTCTAATCGTAATAAAAATAATTAGGATAAAAAATGAAAAATAAAATCATTAAAAAAGAAAATTTAATTTATATAATACTTATAATATTTTCAATATTTATCGGCGTTATTTCAAGAATTCAATTTACGGCAATAAACAGTATTTAACTTTTAAAGAATATAGAATTAATAAAAAATCCTATTAATCAATCAAATGACATGCGCAAAAATGTCCGCTTCCTATTTCTTTAATTTTCGGCTCTTCGGTTTTGCATTTTTCAATTCTCTCTTTGCATCTTTCGTAAAACATGCATCCTTCATGCTGTTTAAGTAAATCGGGAGGAACTCCTTCTATGAATTCCAATTTGTCCGCAGAATTATTTAATCTCGGAGTGGCTGCAAGAAGTCTTTTAGTATAAGGATGTTTCGCGTTTTTATAAATATTTTCGTTATTTACAATTTCCGCAATTTTTCCACCATACATTACGCAAACTCTGTCGGCAATTTCCGATTCCAAAGCCAAATCATGAGTTATAAATATAAAAGATAAATCGAATTCTTTTTTTAATTTTTTTAATAGATTTATTATTTGAGCCTGAACGATTACATCAAGCGCCGTAGTCGGTTCATCCAATATTATAAGTTTTGGTTTAAGAAATAAAGCCGCCGCAATAACCGCTCTCTGTTTCATGCCTCCAGAAAGTTCATGCGGATATCTGTTTGCCACGCTCGAATGAAGCCCCACATAACCCAAATATTCTTCAATCAATTTTAAGGCTTCCGTTTTATCCATTTCGATATGTCGGTTTAAAGTTTCAAGCATTTGTTTTCCGATAGTGTAAACGGGAGTGAGAGAATTCATAGCGCCTTGAAAAACCATCGATATTTTAGCCCATCTTATATTTTTTCTAATATATTCTTCTTTCAATTCGATAATATTTTCGCCGTCAATTATAATTTTTCCGCTTTCGTATTTTCCAGGGACTGAAGGCATTCCGAGTAAAGAAGTTCCGAGACTCGTTTTACCGCATCCCGATTCTCCGACTATTCCCAAAGTTTCGCCCTTTTTTATTTCAAAGCTAATATCGTTTATCGCCTTTACTTGTCCTTTGGAGGTGTGATAATACATTTTTAAATTTTCTACTTTTAATAAATCGCTCATAATTTTTATTCTTCGTTTTAATATTATGTTAATTATATAAATTAATACTCATAAATGCAAGATAATATTTTTTTCATTTTCGACATTGCAATAAATCTATGGCTGATTAAATTTTTTTCTTCCGCTTTCATTTCCGCGTAAGTTATATTAAAACCATTTGGCATAAAAATCGGGTCGTATCCGAAACCTTCAAATCCTCTCGGGTTTTCAATTATTTTTCCATCGACTCTTCCTTCCAAAGCGATATAATATTTTTCATTTAGCATGCATACCGCCGAAGTTATAAAATATGCCGTTCTGTCTTTTTTATCTTTCAATTCTTCCAAAATCATTTGCATTTTTTCTTTATAGCTTAAGTTTTCTCCACCGTATCGCGCGGAATATAGCCCGGGTTTTCCTTCGAGTGCGTTAATGCAAAGTCCCGAATCGTCCGCTAATGATGGAATTTTTGTTTTATCGTAAACCGCTTTTGCTTTTATTAAAGAATTTTCCATAAATGTTTTTCCGTTTTCTTCGATTTCCATGTCCGCTGGCATAGGCGCTATTTCATTAACGCTATTTTGTAAGATTGATTCTATTTCGGCTAATTTATGTTTATTTGCTGTCGCTATAATTAATTTTTTTATCATTTAAATTTAATCCATAATTAGTAATATTAAAATAATAACATATATTAATAAAATAACCATATAAAATTTGATTTTGAATATTGATAATATATAATTGATAAAAATTAATTTTGAGTAAAAATTATGAATAAAGATTTAACGAAAGAAATAAAAATAACCGACATAGAAAATATAAAAATAGGAAACGCCGAAAACGAAAAAGCGGGAACAGGATGCACGGTTATAATTTGCGAAAGAGGAGCGATAACGGGACTCGATGTCAGAGGAGGAGGACCAGCGTCAAGAGAAAGCGAATTAACTAAACCTTTTGCATCCGCCGAAGTTATTCATGCCGTTTTATTGAGCGGAGGAAGTGCGTTCGGTTTGGATGCGGCGGACGGAGTAATGAAATATTTGGAAGAAAGAAATATAGGATTCGATGTCGGCGTTACAAAAGTTCCTTTGGTTTGCGAATCTTGTATATTCGATTTGAGAGTCGGAGATTATAAAATTCGTCCCGATGCAAAAATGGGCTATCAAGCCTGCGTCAATTCCGAAAAAAATAATATTCAAATGGGAAATCATGGAGCGGGAACGGGAGCGACAGTCGGAAAAATATTGGGAATAGATTATGCAATGAAATCTGGACTCGGATTCTACGCTTTACAAATTGGAAATTTAAAAGTCGGCGCTATAGTTTCGGTTAATGCTTTTGGAGATATTTTCGATTATGAAAGCGGTTCAATGATAGCGGGACTTCTCAATAAAGAAAAAAACGGATTTAGAAATTCCGAAGAAGAATTGATAAAAACAGCGGAAAATAAAAATCTCTCTTTCGATATTGAAAATAATATAACTACAAACACGACTATCGGAGTTGTTATAACGAACGCAAAATTTACAAAATCTCAAATTGGAAAAATCGCTTCTATGACTCATAACGGATTTGCAAGGACAATAAAACCCGTTCATACGGCTTTAGACGGCGACAGTATTTATGCAATGTCGGTTGGAAATGTGAACGCCAATTTGGACGCTGTTGGAAGTATTGCGGCAATCGTAATGGGAAAAGCTATAAACTCGGCTATAATTAATACAAAATCCGCTTACGGTTTCAAGGCTTATAATGATTTGATGAAATAAAATATTGTCATTTGCCGAGACTAGGATAGAAGCCAACAGAGTGAAGTCCGCATTTGGCGAGGCACACGGAGTGTAGAGAGTAATATATTTTTATTTGGCTTATAACTAATAATAAATTAGAATTTAAGTTTATAATTTACTATTTATCGTCATTATGAATAAAAGTCCATTTTTCGTTTGGAGTTGGGTCTTCATATAATACTCTTTGCCTTTTCTCATTTCGTCCAAATTTTATTATACCACCAGAATCCTCTCTACCACGAAAATTCCAAATATTTCCTCCAGTATATGAAGTCTTATTATCAGATGTAGAAAAGGTATATATAATACTACCTGAACCTCTATAAAAACTTATAGCTTCTGATGAAACTGTTGCCGTTATATTCTCCCCTGTAGTCTTATAGTATGTTCCCCAATATGCTTTAGGGATAAGTCCATCTTTACTATATTCATTGTCCTCTCCATCATTTGGGTCTTGTTTTGGTTTGCAACTAATTGAAAATAATAATATAAATAATGTGATTAAAGATATAATTTTAGCACTTGACTTGACTTGACTTGACTAACGAATTTACAGTAATTTTTGTTGTTTTTCATTTTTTGCCTCCAAAAATTTAATTTAATTAAGGTAGCTATATTATAATAAATTTTTTGTAGTTTGTCAAGCGTTTAAGAAAAAAATTTATCATTGCTATACTAATAATTATTTATACAATTTTACAGAAACTCTTTTGGTTTCATCTTCGAGCCATTTAACGAAAGATTCTCTCATACGAATTTCGCCAAGATAATTTTTTACTCGCGTTCTTATACTGTCCATATCTTTTTCTACGGAAATTATTTTTACGATATAAAATCCTTTTCCGACTAATTCCCTAACCGTGCTAACCGTCCCAACTTTATAGCCTCTCTTTACCAAATTAAGTCCCGCGTTGATTTGAGCAGGCAAAGATTTTTTTCCTTCGTCATATAAAAGATTGTAGCCCAAATCTCCGCCATTATTTTTTGTCGCTCTGTCATCGCTGTATTTTTTTGCAAGTTCCGAAAAATCGTCTCCTCTCGCCGCCAATCCTCTAACAGTATTTGCAATTTGCTGTTTTTCGCCTTTTTCCGTAAAAGTCGTAGCCTGAAAAAATATCCAAGAAAGTTTAACCAAAGTGTCGACTTCAAACATAGATTTATCTTTACTATTGTTATAAAATTCATCAGCTTCCGTGTCGCTTATATCCGAACTATTTACCACAAGCCCGCTTAAATTTTCCATCGCGATTTGTTTTTTTATTGAGTTTCTATATTCTTCGTAGGAAATGCCTTCCGCTCTTAATTGTTTTGAAAATTGGTCTAATGTCATATTATACTGTTTGGCAATGCTGTCTAATCTTCTGCTTACATCGTTTTCTTCTATCGTATAATTATATTCCTGCAGTTTCAAATACATTATTCTTTCTTCAACCAAATCTTTATAAACTATATCGTCATTTATATTCTGCCCAATCGATTTTGCCTGAAGATTCAAAAAAGTTCTTCTGCTTATAAAATCTTCGTAAGTTATCGGCATCGAACCTACAATTCCGACTATGCTATTAACCACATCGCCGAATAAAATATTATTAAAAAAATTATTAAATATAAAAAAAGACAGCAAAATAATTTTCTTCATTGGAATAAATCTCCGTTAATTTATTTTTTATTTATTATTTATCGTTAAAAATTAAAACCGTTTATAAAGAATAACATTAAAATAATTTATATGCAACTAATTTTTTTCGTTAATTAATTTTGATTAAAATTATAAAAATTATATTTCAAGCAGTTTTAATCGTCTTAAAAATTCTTTATTATATTCTACGATTATATCGACATTCTTTTTACTTATCGGATGAATAAAATGAATTTCTTTCGCTATAAGCGCAAAACTTTTCATTTTATATATTTTAGCGTTTTTGGAATAAATTTTATCTCCAATAATCGGATGCCCAATGCTTGACAAATGAACTCTTATTTGATGCGTTCTGCCTGTAATCGGATTTAATTCCAAAAGCGTATGTTCTTTTAACTTTTTCAAAACTTTATAGTTTGTTATAGCGTTTTCTCCGCCCAATTTCACACTCAAAGGAATTCTTTTATTAGGATTTTTCTTGTCTTTTCCGATTGATAAGTTTATAGTTCCTTTTTTATTTTGTAAAGTTCCCTCTACTATTGCATGATATATTTTATTTATATTTCTATTCTTAAAAGCGTCTTCAAAATATTTTTTAACGCTCTCGTCTTTTGCAAGAATTACTATGCCAGAAGTATATTTGTCGATTCTATGAACCAAGTAAAGATTTTCTATTTTATCGAATTCTTTTTTAATTGTTTTTGTTAAATTCTCGTCAACTTCGATTCCAGCGTCTTTATTTATCGCTATAAAATATTCGTCTTCGTAAATAATATTAATCATAAAAAATTATTTCTTAAATATAAAAAACACGGCAAGTATCAAACATATAAAACCTATAAAATGATTTAGCCTAAAAGTTTCGGTTTTGAAAAATACTATAGTAAAAATTGTAAATACGGTTAATGTAATCGCTTCCTGAATAACTTTAAGCTGCATAAGTGAAAATGGACCTCCGTTTCCTGAAAATCCTATTCTATTTGCTGGAACTTGAAAACAGTATTCAAATAAAGCTATTCCCCAGCTAATAAGAATAATTAGAGGAAGCGCCAATTTATCTAAGCCTTTTATTTGATTAAATTTTAAATGTCCATACCATGCAATCGTCATAAAAGTGTTTGACAAAATAAGAAGTATTATTGTAGTTATACCTTTCATAAATTTTATTCTCCTAAAAAATATTTATTAAAAATTTATTATTTATAATCAATAATAATTATCGACTGAAATTTATTCTTCTCTCTTTTTAATTTTAAATCTATTTCTAAAACTCGAATAAATCGAAGGAATTATAACGAGCGTAAACATTGTGGAAAATATTAAACCTCCGCAAACGGCGATTGAGATAGGTTTATACATTTCGTTTCCGCTTCCCGTTTCGATAATCATTGGAAATAAACCCAAAATAGTAGTCAAAGAAGTCATAAGAACGGGACGCATTCTCCTTTTGCAAGCCTCCAAAGCGGCAATATCCCAATTTATATTCTTTTCCAAAAATAATTTATTCATATAATCAATCAATACTATTCCGTTATTAACCACAATTCCAATAAGCATTATTATTCCAATTCCGCTGTAAACATTCAAAGTATTAAAGCTAAAATATAAACATATTAAAGCGCCGAATAAAGCGAAAGGAACGGCTAAAGATATTACGAAAGGAATTATATAAGATTCAAATTGAGTCGCTATAATCGCGTAAACAAAAATCAAAGCCATTATTAAAGACACTAATAAATGATAAAAAGCTTCTTGCATATCTTCGTAATCTCCCGCAAAATTAACCGAAAAACCGATTGGAATATAAATATTATTAATTTCTTTTCTTATATCGTTCACTATATCGTTTATCGGGCGTCCGAAAGAATCGGCATTTATTTCTATTATTCTTTTTTCGTTTTTTCTTTTTATTTCCATAGGTCCCGTATCTCTATTTATATTCGCTAAAGACGATATCGGGACGATGCCGTTTGGAGTCGGAATCATTATTTTATGAACGCCCGAAATATTCTTTCTGTTTTTATCTTCGAGTCGAACTATAATATCCGAATCAAAATTTATAGAATCTCCAAATCTCATTTTGCTTGCCACATTTCCGCTGAAAGAAGTTCTTATAATATTTGCTATTGTGTTTACATTTACCCCCATTTTTGAAACCAAATCTCTATTAACATCAAATATCATCTCTCTGCTCGAATCGTCTTCTTTTATCAAAACATTTCTAATTCCTCGCACTTTTGAAACTGATTTTATGATTGAATCCGCGATATTATATCCTCGCTCCAAATCGTCTCCCACAAGTTCGATTATAATCGAGCTGTAATTTTTAGGTTTTCCGAAAGCGACATTTTCCGAATTAAGCTCTATTCTACCGGGATAGCCGTTTACTTTATTTCTTATAGTTTCCACATATTTATTTATTTTATGCTTCCTACCCTCTTCTTTATCTACTAATTTTATTCTAACCTCGCCATGATGTTCGTTTTTTCCCGTTCTTACTCTCGATTCATAATAAGCCATATTATTGCTTAAACTGTCTTTTATATTGTCTTCCATTTTGAATATAAAAGAATCGGTAAATTCCACTCTCGAACCTACGGGCAATCTTAATCTCGAAATTATAGTTCCTTCGTCCGATACTGGATAGCCTTCCTTTCCTATTAAAATTAATAAAGATATTAACGAAACAAGCAAAGCAAATCCGACAAAAATAAAAGCTTTCTTTTTATTTTTAATAACGATTATTAAAAGACTCAAATAAAATTTTTCTATATTTTTATGAATATTATTATTGAC
>NZ_JBNMIZ010000091.1:0-10000 GCF_050873525.1 Brachyspira sp.
GTATTGTATTGTATTGTATTGTATTGTATTGTATTGTATTGTATTGTAGAATTTACATCCGCTCATTTTTCAAAAGTCCTTTTTTTAATTTTTAATTCTATCAATTTTAATTTTAAGAAAATTATACACAAATAATTAAAATTTGTCAAGCATTAAAAATAATAAAATTCTTAAATAATAATAATTAATCGCTAAATGAAATTACGCCTTCAATTATAGCCTCGAATCTGTCGGGTTCTATTATCGCTATGGTATCGTCCGTCTTTAAATTAGGAGCGAAACCGCCAATACTGATTAAGAAAGAGTGAGCGCTTTTATAAACTCTCGCGTAATCGACAAATTGGTCTACAACATCCTGCCTCATAGGATAGCCCGAAGTATCGAGAGCGAATGTGCTTTTATAAGACTGTCCTTCCGAACCGAATTTTTTTATCGTAACGAAGAAAACCAAAGTGTCGGATTTCTTGCTATGGTCTGTCACTATATATCCGTTTAAAGTCAATACTCTATAAAAATGTTTTTCCAAATAATCTACAACATCCATTTCCAAAGCGGTTCTTAAAGCGTTGTTTGCGATAATCGAACTGTAGGTTTTTAATTTATGGTCTATATCTAAATAAATATTTCTCGTGGCTTTTATTATTTCCCATTGTCGAACGGCATTTTCAAACTGTTTATTTTTTACCAAAGTCTCGGCATATCTATATCTTTCGTCAACCACTTTATCGTTAGGAATATCTTCTTTATTCAAAACCTGTTCGTAATAACTTTTTGCCTTATCGTAATTTCCAAGCTCATAATAAGAATTGGCAAGCTGTAAAGAAATAGCGTCTTTATTTTCCAATACATTGCTTCCATAAGCGATTTCCAATTCCACAACTGCATTTTGAAAATCTCTCGATGCCGACAAAACTTCTCCCATAAGCAAATGATATTGAACATTAGTCGGGTCCAAATCCAAAGCATGTTGAATATGCTGTTGAGCCGCATGATAGGAACGCATTTGATAATAACAATTTGCAAGCATATAAAGTAATTGAGGATTGCTGTCGTTTCGAGCAACCGCCAAACTAAAATACTGTTGAGCTAAAGCCCATTCTCCAGCCTCATAGGAAATACTTCCCGCTTTAAATAAAGAATCAAAATCCTGGTCTTTCAATCTTATTATTTCGTTATATTCGTCTATCGCTTTTTTATAATTTCCCGTTTCTTCATAGATTTTCGCTAAAAATTCGCGAACATTTAATTGATTTATCTCTTTTGTATAAGCTCCAGAATCGATTATATTTTGTAAAGCCGCCATAGCGAGTATAAATTGCTGCTGTTTATAATATAAATTTGCGCTAACCCATAATATATAAGGTTCTCTTTTATGTTTAGGGTCAAGTTCGTTTATCTCGCGCATAGTAGCGTCATAATTATTTTCATTATATAATTGAGTTATTCTTTTTAATTTATTTCCGTATGTTCCGCTTCTAATAAAATAATTAGTAGCTATAGCCAATACTACTATAAAAATGATTATAAATATTAATGAAACTTCCACAATTATATTCCTTTTTGATAAAATACGACAGGATTTTCCGTCTCTTCCGCTTCAATCAAAGCCTCTTGAAGTTTTGTAATCAAATTATCTTTAATCACAAAAGCCGATATTTTATTCATTTTATTAATTGAAAAGTCATAACCGCTTATCGCCATAGTTATTTCAATATCAATATTTTCGCCGTTAAATTCAAAATTATAATTCTTTAATCCCTTAAAATATCTTCTAATCGTTTTCCAAGCTTCTTCTTCGTCCGAATAAATATAAGTGTATATCGTATTATTTTCTATAAAGCATTGATTTTCGCCCGTTCTTGAATTTTGTTTTATAAATTTTATCAATTCTTCTTTAATATTTTTATAACCCAAATCCCCGCATTTTTCTTCGATTTTTTTATGATTTGATATTTTAAAACCCATAAGTCCTATCGCGTATTCATGTCTTTGGGAAAAAGAGATAATATTTTTAAGAGTATTAAAAAATATTTCGGATTCAATATTATTAATATTTTCTTCTCCCGATTCTTCGTTATTTTCTTCTTCGTATCCCAAATTATAAATAATGGTTTTATACATAAACGCTATCATTTTTTTTACTGAATAAGTAAGTTGTATAGAAATAAAAAATAAAGCCACCGAAAGAATCACAAAATAAAAAGTATATTCTCCTCTGTATAAAATCTTTTGTATTTCTGGAATATAACTTAAAGAAAGCAAAACTATCGCCGAAGTTACGATAAAAAATAAAAAATTACTCGCTCCGTTTATAAAATCATTTTCTATATTAAACATCAAAACTATTATAAAAGCGTATAATATTGAAACTGCAATCCAAATCCAAACCCAAATATCGAGAGTATATAATAAATAGACGAAAAAATTTTGAGGATTGGAAGATATTAAAAGTATATAAATCGGAATGAAAACCGTGCTGTATATTAACGCGCATATCATAGAAGCGAAAAATCCGCATAAATATGATTTCGATAAACTAACTTTTTTTGACTCCATAACCTCTGCCTAATTCTTATAAATAATATCGCTATCGTATTTTAATTCCGATTTCCCAAAAACTTTCATCATTTTTTCAAGTTCTTCTTTATTGGAATAAATCATATACTCCAAACCCTTTCTGCCTTTACTCACGGTTGCAATAAAACTCTCTTCCGTTATACAAACGGCATTCGCACCAAGCATAAAATACTTAAACAAATCGCTTCCGTATCTTGGAGATTCGGCAAGCATATTTATTTGCATTTTATGACGACTACCATGTAAATTTAATGCAATCTTATTTATAGTATCGGAAACTTTTTTTATACCTTTTAATAAATACTTATTATTATTTGAAAAATATAGGCTATTTATATTCTTATTAAACATATTTTCTATATCTTTATCGTTCGACAAACCTTTTATTATTAGCGGAATATCCAAACTTTTTCTTAAATTATTCAATTCTTTTTCGCTTTTTATAAATATTTTATTTTTTTCGATTAAATTAATATCATAGCAATATGACAAATCTATTCCAACCACGCATGCTCCGTTTCTTTGAGATTCTTTCGCTCTATGCATCAAAACTTCTTCAGAATTATTTCCGTTTAGCATTATTATTCCTCTTTTATGCTCTTTGATTATTTTAATTGATAGTTCGAATAATTCTTCATCGTTAAAATCGTTTAATATTGCAAGAACTTCGCAGCTTGAAGCGACATCCATCGTTATTTGATAATATTCTCTTATATCCATTATTCCGTCTATAGCTTCTTTAAGATTATGAATAGTGTCGATTATTATCGGCTGGGCGACATGAGTATTAAAAATTGTCGTTTCTAATTTTATCGGTTTTTCTTCATGAATTATATTCGGGCAGAAAGTATAATTTGAAAGTCCCGTTTCTTCGTCCGTGCTATATCTAAATAAATAAGAGAGATTAAATTTTGAAGCCAATTTTTCCTGCGCCAATCTTTTTATCTCTTCCATAGTCAAGTTTTTTTCATCCGTGAGTCTAAAATGAACGGAGTCGATAGCTTTATTTGCTATAGCGATTGCCTCGTCTCTCGTGTTTCCAACGGCGATAACATTTCCCGCTTTATCTAAATTATTTGTCGGCGGAACGAGTATATCTCCGACTTTTGTTTTTATAAATACTTCTTTTATTCCGTTTATATTTTTCGCTTTTTCTATTCCGTCAATGGATTCTATTATTCCAGTTCCCGGCAAAAATGCTTTCTCTACCGAAACTTTATTCCATTTTTGTTTTAAATCGCTCGGAGGATTTCCCAAAGCTATTTCTATCGCGTTTTTAATCAAATTGACTCCAGTCGATAAAGGATAAGTATAAGCGCTCATGAATCCGCCCGATAATCTTGCGGCAATTTCTCCAACCATAGCGCCGTTTTTAGTTACTTTAATATCTCCTTTAGCCGCGCCGATTTTTAGATTAAGCGCTTTTATTCCGTCCTTCATAACTTTAATCGCGTCTTCAATTTTTTCTTTATCCAAAGCGGAAGGCATTATATGCCCCGTCTCGATAAAAAATGGCGGATATTCTATTATTCTATCGGCGACTCCAGTAACATAAATTTCGTTATCGTAAATAAGCATATCAATAGAAAGTTCGGGACCGTCCATATATTCTTCAATTATAACCTCGCCAGACGGAGAAGAACTTTTCGCTCTATTAAAAGCGGCAAGTATATCGCTTTCGTTTTCCACTTTCATTACTCCTCGCGCTCCCATATTGTCTGCGGGTTTTAAAACGACAGGTTTATTTAAATGTCTAAACGCTTCGATTGTTTCTTCATAATTCCAAACGGGAAAAAAATTCGGCTGCGGAACATTATTTTTTTTGAATCTCTCTCTCATTCTTATTTTATTAGAGGCGGCATAAGCGTCTTCAAATCTATTTCCCGGGAGTCCGAGTGCGTTAGCTACGGCGGCAACCGTTGTGGACGCGTCCGTTCCAACCGTGATTACTCCGTTGATTTCCATCTGTTTGCTTAAATCTCGCGCCGCTCTAACGCTTCCATCAACATCTCGAGTCGACACAACCATCGGCAAATCGGCAATTTTCATTCCGTGAGCGTCTTTATTATAATCAAAAACGATTGTGTATAATCCCATTTCTTGCGCTATTTGTATTGCTGGAACTTGCAAAAGTCCCGCGCCTATTATAATTATTTTTTTATTTTTCATTGATACGCCTTCTATTTATAATTTTTTATTAATTTTTATTTTAGTTCTATTTTATATGTAAACCGAATAAATTTAATTATCTATAAAAATATTGTATAATTTATAAAAAAATTTTTAAAAGGATATAAAATGAATTCTATAAAAAACGAATGCTCTTTTGATAATTTTTTGGCTTTAGATATAAGAACGGGAACTATAATCGAAGCGGAAGATTTTCCAAAAGCTAAAAAACCAGCTTATAAACTTAAAATAGATTTCGGCAGTCTCGGAATAAAAGTCTCTTCGGCTCAAATAACAAAATTATATAAAAAAGAAGATTTGATAGGAAAAAGAATAGCCGCTGTCGTAAACTTTCCTAAAAAACAAATAGCGAATTTTTTCTCGGAATGTCTGGTATTGGGAGCGGTAAAAGAAAACGGCGAAGTTGCATTATTAACAATCAATGAAGATTGCGATAATGGAATTCCTATAGGTTGATTATTATTTATATAAAATAAGAACTCGGCTTTAAGCCAAGCTACTTTAAATTCAAATCCAAGTTTATAGTAAATCCATATAAGGCAACTTTTTAATTTCGTCAGGTTATTGTGGATTAGTCTACCCATTGATTAGGGTCCATATAAACCTCGCCTATTAACCAAATAAGTCTTGTTGGTTCAGAACTTTCAATAATTTTGACATTAAATAAAGCTACGCCTTCTGCTCGAAAAATTTTAACATAGTAGTTAGATTTATATTCAGTCTCTATAGTTAGATGTTTATTTACATAATTTTGTAGTAATTCTATATCGCTTTCAGATGTAAACATATAATATTTATCCCTATTTCCATTATCAATATCAAAATAAAGATTTCCTGTAACATTACCTTGTATCAAGTTGCCGCTAATTGTTATAGTTTTATTTTTTGTTATATCGTTATTACAACTTATGAAAGCAAATAAAATAGATAATAAAATTAATAGTTTTTTCATAATTACTACTCCTTTAGTTTAATCTCTATTATAAATATAATAAATTTTTTGGAAAAGTCAAATAAAATTTTTGCTAAAGCGGGCAGTCGCCTATTGTTATCAAAAAAAATAAGAAATTTATAATAAAGTAATTAAATTATGAAAGAATTTAAGCTAATTTACGAATAAAGTTAACATAATTCAATTATTTTCTATTTTAATTAAATGAAATTTTTTTTATTTTTTAACATTGTAAACCTTAAATTGTTTATTGAATTCATTATTTCAAACTTTAATTTTTATTGTAATTGCGTGTTTTTACTAAACCGTCATTGCGAGCAAATGCGAAGCAATCCACTTTTGATAAAATTAAATTTTGAAAATAGAATTTCTTAATTTTGGATTACTTGGCGTCTGGACGCTGTCCGCTTTAGCGCCGACTTTGTCGCAGACTTCGTCCTCGTTCCTAGGCTAAAGCCCACAGAGTGCGGGACGCCTACGGTGAATGACAATATTTGTAGATTTACTTCTATATTTCCAATTCATTAAAAGAATCCATATCAAGCAGTTCATAATGATAGCCCTGTTCGGTAAGGAATAATTGTCTTTTATGTGAAAAATCTTCTTCTTTCGTATCGCTTGTAATAATCGAAAAGAAATAACTTTTATTTTCGCCTTTTTTCGGACGCAAAACTCTTCCCAATCTTTGAGCCTCTTCCTGCCTCGAGCCGAAAGTCCCAGATATTTGTATCAAAACATTAGCGTCAGGCAAATCAACCGCCAAATTTGCAACTTTGCTAACTATAAGAGTATTTATTTCTCCTGATTTGAATTTCTTATAAATAATATCTCTTTCGCTTTGAGGAGTTTTTCCCGTGATTATCGTGTAGCCCGTTCTTTTTTGCATTTCGTCAAGCTGCGATAAATACTGCCCGATAATCAATATATTTTTTCCTTTGGCTTTTTCAATTATTTTTTTTACCATATCGTATTTTAAAATATTTTCGCTCGCTATTCTAAATTTTATTCTATCGCTCGAAACGACATAATCGTCTCTATGGCTTTCATCTAACGGAACTCTTATATCGTAACAGTAGGCTTCCGCAATAAATTTTTTCTCTTCGAGTTCGCGCCATGGCATATCGAATTTTTTAGGACCGATTAAACAAAATACATCCTTTTCAAGTCCGTCCTCTCTAATAAGAGTAGCCGTGAGTCCGAGTCGTCTCATGCTCTGTATTTCGCTTGTAAGTTTTATTATCGGAGCTGGAAGCAAATGAACTTCGTCATAAATTACGAGTCCCCAATTTTGACGAAAGAATATTTCAAAATGAACGAAAGGAGATTCTTTATTTTTTCTGTAAGTCAATATTTTATAAGTCGCTATCGTTATCGGTTTTATTTCTTTATTTAATCCGTTATATTCTCCTATATCTTCTGGCGGAATATCGGTTTTATCAAGTATTTCTTCTCTCCATTGTCTGCAAGCCGTCACTCCAGTAACTATAATTAAAGTTTTGCTCTGTATTCTATGCATAATATCCAAGCCGACAATTGTTTTTCCCGTTCCGCATGGCAAAGCAATTACTCCAGCGCCGCCTTCGGGTTTTCCGTTTGCATAAAAAGCGTCCGCAGAATTTTTTTGATAGTCTCTTAAAATAAAATTCTCTCCGCTTGAAGATAATTTTTCTCTCAAATTAAAATGATATTCTTCGCCAATTTTATAGCCCGCCAAATCCTGAACGGGATAGCCGATATTTATTAAAGCGAGTTTTATATGTCCTCTATAAATCGGTTCAATTTCAATTTTATTCGAATCGACTGTTTTTTTTATATATTTTAAAACTGGTTTATAATGAGCTATTTCGTCTATAATATCTATATCTTCGCTTATCAAATAATAATTTTCATTTTCTTTTATTATTTTTACTTTTCCGTATTTTTCTATACTCGTTTCTATCTGCTTGATTATATTTTTCGGTATTTCGTAAGAAGTATATTTTTTTAGAAAACTTATAATAGAATCTGCGCTATAATTCAAACTTGCCGCATTCCATAGAGATACTAAAGTTATTCTATAAGTATGTATATATTCGGGGCTTTTAAGGAGTTCGGCAAAGACGAGCATGAAATTTCTTATCTCCTCAAAATCTTTTGCGCTGACATCCAAAAGAATTGTGCCGTCTCCTTGAACTATTAGAGGAGCTTCTTTATTCAAATTTTATTTCCTTCAAACAAGATTAAATTCCAATTTTAATAAACATTATTTTCTATAAGATTTATCGTTTCCGAAAATATACTGAAATATTGATTATTCGTATCGTTATTATTCTGCCAATTTCTCAAAACATTTATAGACTTCGTTTTATCGTTTTGTTTTCTATAAACATCCGACAAAGTCAAAGTAGCCTGCGGATTCAAATAGCTATTCGGATAAGCCTTAATAAAATTATCCAAAGTATTAGCCGCTTCCGTATAATTCGTTAATTCGATTTGAGAATTTGCTAAATTATAAATGGCGCTTTCCTGCAAATAAAATCCTCTGCTGTCCGCGACTTCTTTAAAATATTTTGAAGATTCGCTAAAATTTCCAATATCGTAATAAATCGAACCTAAAGAATAAGCCGCTCTCAATTTTAGATTTTTTCCTTTCGCTTCTCTATAAACTTTTTGAAATCTTGTAGTTATTTCTATTACAACATTCGGGTCGCTCAATCTATCCTGCGGAATTTGACTATATAACGCGAACGCGGATTCAAATTCGGCATTAACCGTTTTATCCTGATTTTCGATATTCATGTTATAAATTAAAATTCCCGCGACTATAACTATAATCAGAACGAACGCTGATATAATTATCATTCTGTTATTGTAAAAGTATGTAAAAATTAATTCGGCATTTTTTTGAAATTTTGAAATTTTGTCAGACATATAAATCCCCGCTTAATTTAATTATTTTTTAATGTTTAATTATATTTAATTAATTTAAAAAAATCAAGCGTTTATTTAATATTTTTAAATATTTTTTAAAAATTACTAATTGTAGTAAAATCAAATAAATAGTATAATGAAACTAAATCATTTTTATTATATTCGGAGCGATAATGGAATTTAATTTGACTCTGCCATACGATAACGAAATAGAGGCGAAAGATAAAAATATAATACAGGAATTTATAATAAATAATATAAGCGAATACGAAAATAATTCTTCAAAATTAACCGAATTAATAATAGAAGCGATAACCTCTTTAAGTGCGGGAAAATCGAGAGCCGATTTTATAACAGAGCAGGGATTTTTCAAAAATTTACTCTATTCGATAACGGGACAAAACAGAAAAATTAGAGGAGAGATTGATTATAATTACGCTATTATAAAAAACGCTTCCGTGAGAATGATAGAATATTTGGCGGGACAAAATAAAATAACTTACGAAGGTTTGATATATTTAAATAATAAATTAAATAATATTGAAAAAGATTTGGAAGAAGAACTGATAATTATATGCCAAAATATTAGAGAATCTTTTAATTTTGTTTTGCATAAAATTGACGAAGAATCAAAAAGAATAGATTCTATAGAAAAAAAAGTTCGCTTGCTGGAATATAAAGCCTCTTGCAAACTGCTCGAATTTGACAATATAAAATATTCCGAAATGGACGATATTGAAAAAATAATTTGTTTAAGCGCCGATTTATTTTCTGAAATATATTATAGCGATTTATCGAAAGAAAATATTTATATGATAAAATCAATTCTTTTGGATTTCAATATCGAAGCGAATAAAAATATTAGAATAGTCGATTTATACGAAAAACTTATTGAAAAACCAGAATTTATTGAAAAATTATTTTTTAATATAATCAATATAAATAATGCAAATATTCCAGAATATGTTATTCCGATATTGAGCGGAGCAAATAAAATAAAAAAATTAAATAATGAAGAAAGTTATATATTGTCCGCTTTAAAAAATATTAGTAATATAAACGATATAAAAATAAATTTAATAATCGAATACGGAAAAAATTTACTTGATTTCGATTATAATTCCAAAATCAATAATTACGAAATTATTATAATGATTATAAACGAATTAAAAATGTCCGCCCGCCAAAATGACGATTCTATTAAAAATATAAGTTTAAGCGACAATATAAAAATCATGAATAAATATTATTCTTCAAAAGATTATTTTAAAGCGATAACGGAAGCGGATAATATTTTAACTAAAGAAAAAAATAATTTGAAAGCGCATAATATAAAAACGGAAAGCGTTTACAAAATTCTTATAAACGAAA
>NZ_JBNMIZ010000092.1:0-9869 GCF_050873525.1 Brachyspira sp.
ATAATACATTTTTTATTATTTGTCAAGCATTTAAATAAAAAAATTTTTTTAAATATTTGACATAATTAATATCGTTTATATAAATCTAAAAAAATAAATTTGCTTTTTTTATGATACTATGATACAATTTTTAAACTGATTCGCTCGGATGATGGAATTGGTAGACATAGCAGATTTAAAATCTGCTGGTCCTTGCGACCGTGCCGGTTCGATTCCGGCTCCGAGCAAATTAAAATATAAACTAAAAATAAAAAAGTAAAATTAAAAAATATGATAAACAATCACGATAAAATTTCTAAAAATAACGCCTTTATTATTGCTATAGGACTAATTATATTTGCATTAAGTTTTCTTTTTATATATATGGTTGGAGACAGCCCCGAAGGTTTTATGGGATTTTTAGCTCCTTTCACAATGCTTATTGGAATTATAGTATTGGTTATAGGATTTTTATATAAAGCGGATTCTTAAATGACATTTGTAAATCCACAATTTTTATTCATGCTTTTTGCCGTTTTGATTATAATAATTTTATATATTAAAACAAGAAAAAATCATTCTTATTCGGTAAAACATCCGAGAGTGAGTATGTCGAAAGTTTTGAAATCGAATTATTATGTCAAAGATATTCCTTTCGTTCTAATAATAATCGCTCTTTCTATGTCAATATTGGCTTTGGCGCGTCCCGTAAAAATAGAACATTTATCGGATATAAACGGAGAGGGAATATATATTTCTTTGGTTGTCGATGTTTCTCCTTCGATGATGGCGGAAGATATGACTCCAACGCGGCTCGAGGCTTCAAAAAGAACTATGATTGATTTTATAAAGAAAAGAAATTTCGATAAAATAAGTTTAGTCGCTTTCGCTTTAAGGGCGTCCGTTTTACTTCCAGCAACTTTCGATTATATAGCTTTGGAAAATGAAATAAGAAAAATAGAAATTGACGAAGAAGGCTCTACTTCGATTGGACTCGGAATTGCAACCGCGGTAGATATGCTGCGAAATGTTAAAAGCGATAACGAAAAAATTATTATTCTTCTAACGGACGGAGAAAACAATTCGGGCGAGATTGACCCGAGATTGGCTTCGGAGATAGCGTCAAATTTCGGAATAAAAATTTATACGATAGGAATTGGAGACGCGGCGGGAAGCAGCGCTTGGGTTACATATAACGACCCCGATTACGGCAGAAGAAGAATTCGGGCTGATTTTACTTTAAACGAAAGAGCTTTAATAAATATCGCTTCGATAACGGGCGGAAAATATTTTAACGCGAAAACTGGGGCGGCGCTTGAAAATGTATATAACACAATAGACAGAATAGAAAAAAAACCGATATTGGACGATGATTTGATTCAATATAAAGAATTGTATAAACCGTTTATAATAATCGCTTTAATATGTTTATGTTTAAGTATAATCCTTTCAAGCTCAAGGTTTTTGATAATACCTTAAATTCTTTTATTCCTTTTTGAAATAACTAAAAAATAATCATGTCAAAGCAGGACAGTGCAATCAACATAATTCTAATTCAGATAATTAAAATCTTGTTTTCCCGTATCAAACGGGTTAGCAAGACAATATAAACACACAAAAAACATTCTTAAAATCTCGTTTCCCAGCATCAAGCGGGATATCAAGACAAATAAAAAAGATTTTTCTAACAGTTATAATCCAGTTTTACTCGCTTTGCGCCCAATAGGGATATTAAATAGTGTAACTAGACATATAACATAATTCTAATTCAAACATTTCAAATCTTGATTTTCTACATAAAAGCAGAGTATCAAGACGGAATATCAAAAAAATTTTAATCACAGTATCTCGTTTTCCTAAATTAAAATTAGGATATCGAGACAAAACGAGTTTTTACTCACAAATCAAAAATCCAGCTTTCTCGCATTAATCGAGGTATCAAGACGGAATATCAAACAATTTTTTACCTAGTATCTCGTTTTCCTAAATTAAAATTAGGATATCGAGACAAACGACTTTTTAAGTCAAAATCAAAAATCTTGCTTTCCCGTATAAACGGGGTGGCGAGACTATAGAAATTCAATGAAGAATTCTAAAATCCCGTATTCTTACATTAAGCAAGTTATCGAGACAATCAAAAACTTTATTAATTACATTAAGCGTCCTGCTTTCTATCGTTAAGTTAGGTAGCAAAACAAAAACAACTTTTAAACAAAAATCAAAAATTCCATTTTCCGCATTAAGCGGATTATCGGAACAATCAAAAATCTTTATAACTTTTTATGCATTTTGATTTCCTCGCTCTGCACCCATTTAGTATATTAAATAGGTTGTCAAAACATTACGATATTATCGTTTATGCTCTTGTATCTCGCTTTTCCACATATAAAGTGGAGTATCAAGACGGAATATCAAAAAAATTTTTACTTTAGTATCTCGTATTCTTATATCAAATAAGTTATCGGGACAATTAAAATTTTATTAATTACTGTATATGCATCTTGCTTTCTCATATAAACGAGGTAGCGAGACCAAAAGGAAATTATCATGTATAATTTCAAAATTCCGCTTTCTTGCATCAAACCAAGTTATCGGAACATCAAAAATTTTATTAATAATCTTATGTATCTTGTTTTCCTCGCTATGCGCCCATTCGGGATATCAAATAGGATGTCAAGACTCAAAGATGATATTCAAATGTCTAATATATCTTGTTTTCCTCGCTTTGCGCGCCCATTCGGGATATTAAATAGGATGTCAAGACTCAAAGATGATATTCAAATGAGAAATATATCTTGTTTTCCTCGCTTTACGCGCCCATTTTGGGATATTAAATAGGATGTCAAGACTCAAAGATGATATTCATATGTCGAATATATCTTGTTTTCCTCACTATGCCCGCCAATTCGGGATATCAAATAGGATATCAAGACGAAAAACATCAAAAAAATTTCTTCTAATGAATCTTGTTTACCTCGCTCTACGCGCCCATTCGGGATATTAAACAGGATATCAAGACCAAAAGCTAGATTTTTAAAATGAAGATATATCTCAATTTCCCGTATTAAACGGGTTAATAAGACAATATAAAATATCGAGAGTAAATTCTACATGAATTAAATAATATCACATATTAAATAATTTTTCAATATCGTTTGACTTTTTATATTAAAAAGATTATTATTTAAGAATACTATTTATTAAAAATGCAGGATAAAATCAATGAAAACAAATTATAATAATCGCGGCTATAATAAAAGCAATAATAGAAACAATTATAAAAATAATAATAAATTTAAAAATAATTATAAAAGCAATTATAATAATAAACCAAATATAAAAATTCCCGACTTATATTATTTATCATATTTCCTAAACGATGGCAAAAAAGATACGAATAAAAATAAAGTAAAAAAATATTTAACGCCTTTATTAACGGTTATAACGGAAAGCAAAAATTTGGACGATTCGACTACAAAAAAATATTTTTCTGTTATCATTCGGAATAAATACGAAAAACTGCCGATTGAATTCAAAGAGAAATTTATTAAACTTGAAAATAAAAATATATACGAAGAGGAAGGAATATTAAGAGAAAAAATAGAAAAATCTTATAAAGACGCTTTAATATTTTTAAGAGATTTTAGAAATATTATGATTCATAAAAATGTTAAAGAAGAAACTTTTGCAAGATGCAAATTTAACAATTTTGACGGAGAATTATTTTCATTTTTGAGAATATCTTTGGAATGCGCATGTAAATATAATTTGGAAGAAAATAAATCTTCTGATGATAAAAATGATAAAAATTCTTATTCTAATAAAAACGATACGGAGAAAAATTATTTTGATAAAGTTTTGAAAATGAATTCTGCGGAAATGAAAAACGATTTCAAGAATGTTCCTTTTATTTACGCTTTAATTATACTCGCTATGTTTACCGAAAGAAAATATATTAAAGAAATACTCGATTTGATAAAAGCGAAAAAATTTATAAAAGAAATCGTTGCATCTTTTTCTTTGGGCGGAGAATCAAAAACTTTAATTTCTGGAATTGCGGCGGACGAAGAGGAATTATATTTCAAGCAATTAGAAATGTCGGATAATGTAAGCGAAGAAATAAACCGCTCGGGCAGAAGAATTATTAAAGAACTCGATTATTTTAATATAGATAAAGATAAAATTAATAAAGATTTTGAAGCGAATATTTATAATAAACTACTTAAATTTTACGGTTATATAAATACTTTTCCAAAAATAGAAGAACTTGAAACCGATTTAAAAGAATTTAAAGCGAAAGAAATAGTTAAAAGTAATATTGAAAAAACTGAAAACGTTAAACGATATAATCAAAATGCGAGAGAATATAACGCCATATTGGATAAAGGAATTCCGAGACTTGCTATAAAAAACGAAAATAAAAATTTTGAAACGGATTATAAAAAAATTATTCCAAGTCTTAAAAATATATTTAGAAGCGAAGATATATTTATGAAAGAGGCGATGGAATTTTTATCTTCAAAATATAATAACGAATTCGCAAACGATTCTTGGAGTATTTCGGGAAACGCGATTATTTGGACGGAATCGAGCGACAATATAAGTTTTGATATAAGAAAAAAAGTTAAACCTTCCAAAAATAGCATGAATTCGATTTATAAAATAGTTTACGATAAAGAAAAATCTGATAAATTTAGTTTGAATAGACATAATTTGCGAGCTTTAATTACTTCGATACTTATAAACGGAGATATAAATTTAAAAGAATTAAAAGAAACCGCCTCGAATAATTTTAAATCCAAAAATAAAAATTCCGCCGATACGAACGATTTGGCAAAAGATTTGAAAAATAAAATTCCGACTTGGAACAGACATAATCAAGCCGTTTTGATTTTTAAAATGGTTAGAAAATCTATAATAAAAGATATTCATTTGCATAACAGAGACAGCGTTGCTTTTTATAAAGAATTTATAAGAGTTTTATACAAGCTAAATACAATTAATAATATTTATGACGATGCGATTGAAGTTATACATAAATACGGAATACAGGACGAAAATATCTCCGAAGAAATAAGAGATTTATTAAAACATAATAATTTAAAAGATATGGCTTTATCGTCCGCAGATATTTTGGTTAATCTTAATAAAAATAATAAAAAAGAAAAAACCGAAAAACAGTCGGTTGCTTCGTTTAAAACTTGGAGCAAATTTGCATTCTATCCCGTAAACGAAAAAAACGAAAATATTTATAAACTGCTCGGCTGGAATGAAATTAAAAATAATTTGAATCTGCTTAAAACCAGCGAAAATAACAGAATCGATATATTTGAAATATTATTTAATTATTTTAATAAAAACAATATGGCGCTTCCGCCTATAGTTTCCATATACAAAAATTTTATTAAAGATAATAAAATTAATTATTATGCGGAAAAAGAAATAAGAAGTATAATCGCCGAGGAAATGATACTTTATTTTATATATTCTGAATATTTAAAAAATATCGGAATAGATAATAAAAATTATTTTTATTTTGAAAGCGGTAAAGATAGTAGAAATTTAGATTTTGATTTGGTTTGGAATTTGAATCCAAAAATTAAAATTAATATTAAAGATTATATAAAAAGAGATGTGAAGCAGGCTTTAGATTTTATATTTGATATTAACCGAATAAAAGAAGAAGGAAAAATAAACGGAAAAGAAGATTTGCAAAAATGTTTGGAAAGCTGTTTGACTAATTATAATATCGTGGTTCAGCATAATACTTTGAAAAGCAAATGTCCTAAATCCTCTTCGATTATGAAAAGAGATATTTTGAACGCGGATAATATTAAAGATATTGTAAAAGTTTTGATTTGGACGCAAAAAGAATTATTATATTTTATTTGTTCTATAGAAACTTATTTGATATATAAACTTTCGACTTCATTAACCGAACATCAATTAAAAAGCATAACCGATGAATACGGCTATTTTAAGTTTAGCGATTTGGTGGAAAATTATAATAAAATTTCAAATAATAAAATTGACGAAAAATTAATTATCGTAAGAAATGAACTTGCGCATGGAAGATTGACGAATTATAAAACCGTTATAGAAATTATCGACTCTTCTTTACAAAAACTTGGTTTATCGTCTTTATACGAAAATTATAATAGAAAAATGAAGCGTTAAAAATTGTCTTTTTTACTGAAATAAAAGAATGTCATTACTTCGGATTTCTACAAAACCTCGTAATTATAATAAAAAATATTGCAATGGAGCATTTATTTTATCCATTATAGTAATGCCATGAAAATATATAAACAATCCAATTCTTAAAACTTCAATTCCCAAATAATCTGAATCTATCCTTCGGGCTGAATATCAAAATAACTCGCCCAATTATATCGCTTTTGTTTATAAGTCCGAAACTCCTGCTGTCTTCGCTAACCGATACATTATCGCCCAAAACGAAATATTGATTTTTTCCAATCGTATAGCTTGCGTTGTCTTCTTCGTCAAAAATATAATATTCGTATTTTATCAAATCGTTATTCAAATATAATTCTCCGTCAATGATTTCAATTCTGTCGCCTTCGCATCCGATTACTCTTTTTACCAAATTATTTTCGCCTCTTCTAAAAACGATTA
The DNA here is from genome assembly GCF_050873525.1 of Brachyspira sp. Taxonomy (GTDB): domain Bacteria; phylum Spirochaetota; class Brachyspiria; order Brachyspirales; family Brachyspiraceae; genus Brachyspira. The sequence goes on from NZ_JBNMIZ010000092.1 coordinate 6,616, forward strand.
TGTCGAAATTTTTAATTCCGTTAAATATAAAATTTTTTTTAATAAGAAGTATTTCGTCTCCTTCGTCCAAAGTCGGCTGCATTGATTTATTCGTTATAATATAAGTGTCGAAAAAAAATATTCTTATAAATCCCGCAATGAATACGGCTAAAAGCGATGCCGAAATTATTTCTAAAATATGTTTAATAGTTTTCTTCTTTATCATAATTTTATTCTTCTTTAATTATGGACTTTTTCAAATAATCCGCTTTCAAAATAAAAATTTTGTTTTCTTGCAAAAATTCTTTTTTCTTGTTTTCCGATTTCAATAAAGCTCTCATTTCGTCTTTTGCTTTTTTCATAATCTCTCCGTCTTTGACTATATTTCCGATTTTAAAATCTGGAATTCCGCTCTGTTTGTCTCCCAAAAATTCTCCCGAGCCTCTCAATTCCAAATCTTTTTCCGCAATTTTGAATCCGTCCGTAGTTTCGCAAATAATATTTATTCTTTCTTTTATAATTTCGTTAAGCTCGCCGTGAATAATCAAATAACAGTAGCCTAATTTTTCTCCTCGTCCGACTCTTCCTCTCAACTGATGAAGCTGCGAAAGTCCGAATCTCTCCGCTCCTTCGATAAGAATTGTCGTGGCGTTCGGATTATCAATTCCAACTTCAATAACTGTAGTGGAAAATAAAATTTTAATCTCTCCGTTATTAAATCTGTTCATTATATATTCTTTTTCAATATCTTTCATTTTTCCATGTATAATTTCTATTTCCATATCGTAGAAATAATCTTTTTTCGCTCTTTCAAATTCGCTCGTCAAAGTTATAAAATTTGAATGGGTATTTTCTATAAGAGGAAAAACTATATAGCCCTGTTCGTTCTTTAATATTCTGCTTCTCAAAAATCTATAGCAATGGTCCCTTTCATACGATTCTTTATATTTGGTTAAAACTCCTTTTCTTCCCGCAGGCATACTTTTTATAACCGACAAATCCAATTCTCCAAATAAAGTAAGCGCCAAAGACTGTGGAATCGGAGTCGCCGTCATAAGCAAATAATCTACATTTTTTCCTTTCGATAAAAGTTTATTTCTTTGAGCCACGCCGAAACGATGCTGTTCGTCAACTATCGCATAAGAAAGATTTTTAAAAATTACTTCGTCATAAAGTATAGAATGAGTGCCGACTAAAATATTGCATTTTCCTTCTCTTAATCTTTTAAGCAAATAATTTCTTTCGTTTTGATTAACGGACGAAGTCAAAATATCGATTCTAATAATATCTTCGAGTCCCGCGTTTTTTACTATTCTTTTAAAAGTATAAAAATGCTGTAAAGCGAGAATTTCTGTCGGCGCTAAAAATGCGGTTTGAAATCCCGCCTCGCATGGAATCAAAGCGGTTAAAAAAGCGACTATGGTTTTTCCCGCTCCAACATTTCCTTGCAATAATCTAAACATCTGTTTTTCTGAAAATAAATCTTCTTTTATTTCTTCAACGGTTTTATTTTGGTCTGCCGTAAGTTCGAATCCTAAACTTAATTTAACTTTTTCAAGCAAACCTAAAGAATTGTATCTTTTTTCTTTTATTAATATATTCGGTCTTCTCTCGCTTAAATGAATATATTGAAACGATAAAAATTCCTCGAATACCAAACTTTCCCTCGCTTCTTTTAACGATTCAAAAGATTTTGGAAAATGCATTTCCATAACGGACGACACAAAACTTTTAAGTCTATATTTCTTTTTTATGTTTGAAGGAATATCGTATTTCATGTTTTTTTCAAAAGTTATAAGTTCGTTTACGATTAAAGTTCGTAATTTTTTTTGAGATAGTCCTTCCGTCAAAGGATAGATTGGAACGATTTTTCCATAAGATAAAGAATTTGAAGAAGGCTTTTCAAATTCAATCATTCTGCATTGAATTTTTCCTCTCGTCCCTCTGACAAATTTTCCCGTCAAATAAAGTTTTTCTCCCAAAGAAACTCCCGCTGGAAGTCTGCCTCCGTAAATCGGCACTTCGCATATAGTCGCTCCATCGCTAACTATAACCAAAGGCTTTTTTTTGAATTGAAAAGTAAAATTTGAAATATCGATTACTTCGACAAAAACCACGCTGTTTTTATCGCCGTTTCTAATTGCTTCGGATATTTTTAAAGTTTTGGTTCTGTCTTCGTAAGTTCTCGGAAAAAATGTAATTAAATCGTAGAGAGTAAATATATTTTTTTTTGAAAGTATATCGGCGTATCTTAATCCGACTCCTTTGCAATATTTAATACTTTTCTGAAAAATATCTTTACTATAATCATTGTAATCGTTATAAATATTTTTTGGCAATTTAATTTTTCCCTATTAATAATTACGATTTGAAATATAAAATATAAATTATAAATATTAAATAAAAATCACATTCCGAACATTCCGAGTATCGAAACGAGCAAATAATCGGTAATAAGTATTATCATAAAACTATAAACCACGCTCGTTGTCGTAGCTTTTCCAACGCCTTCCGCTCCGCCTGTCGTCCTAAAACCAAAGAAACATGATATAAGCATAATTTCCGCTCCGAATATCGTGGACTTTATCAAACTTCCTATAAAATCTCCCATCGAAATAACGGCAATCGCCCTATCGAAATAATGAATCGGGTCGTTATGCAAAACAAAAACCGTCACTACCGCTCCTCCGACTATTCCTATAATATCCGCAGAAACCGTAAGCATTGGAAGAGATATAACCGCCGCCCAAAATCTCGGAACGGCTACATATTCTATAGGATTGGTATAAAGAGTTTTCAAAGCGTCAAGCTGTTCGCTTACCTGCATAGTTCCAATTTCCGCAGTAACCGAACTCCCTACCCTACCCGCAAATATCAAAGCCAAAAGCATCGGAGACAATTCTTTAACCATAGCCTTTCCAACCATAGAACCGACAAATTGAGATATTCCTTTTAAAACGCTGTCCAAGACTACGGCGATTTGAAGCGACATAACCATTCCCACGCAAAGAACTGTAACGGCGGCGACTACAAAAGATTCCACTCCCATTCTTATTATTTGGTCCGTTAAAAGTTTGAGAGAAAAAGAAGGCTTGAAAGTATATTTAAATATTTGCAAGAATAACTGATTAAATTCTCCCAAAGTTGCAAGAAAATAAGTTAATTTATTTCTTATGCCTTTTCTCAATTCTATTTTAAAATCAAATAATTCCATAATAAAAACCTCTTTAAATTAAAAATTATAATAAAAAATTAATTATTATCCGCGTTAGAAT
>NZ_JBNMIZ010000093.1:0-9734 GCF_050873525.1 Brachyspira sp.
AGATAATCACCATATTTTTGATAAGCAAATTCTTTTATAATTTCTAATTTTTCTTTATCTAATTCCATTTATTATTAAAACCTATTTTTATTGTCATTTTTTTACTCCTTAAATTTATTTTCTTTTATACTTTTGATTTTTATACGCTTGAAATATCAAAATTATCGCCACTATAATTAATGCGGGTATTATCAAAAAATCTAATTTCGACAATACGCATAATAAACCAATAACCGCCAATATTCCAATAATTAATTGTCTTGGATTTGTAATATTCATTTTTACTCCTTTTTTTATTTTTTATTTAATTCTTTTAAATAATCGTTTTTAATTTTTTCCCAATATTGTTTATAAGATGTTTTTCCAAGATTTCCAACCAAAGGTATCCAGCTTATCCATTTATTTCTGCTTAATTCTCTATCAGATTTATGATAAACTTCTTTATTTAGGATTGATTTGGCTTCTACAGTATTACCAAATCCTTTAATCCTATCCATTAAACTTAATAAGTATTCATGCCTTTTATCGTCAAGCTCTTCTGTTAAAACTTCTATTTCGACATCATAACCTTTTTTAGCTTCTTTATAATGTTTTAATTTTTTAACAGTCTCTTCATAACGAGGCAAAATATTTTTATAGATATATTCGTAGTTTTCTTTATTTATTTCTTTATTATAAATAATATTTTTAAATTCGCTTATAATACTATTTATATCGTTTGTATATCCTTTTTCTCTTGCCAAATCGTCAAATTTTCTCTCCTCTTCTTCCCTCTGTTCATTCCAATACTCTTCATAAGTTCCTCCGCCTTTCTCTCTTTTGGCGTCAGAATAATGGACAATTAGAGGAATTGTATTCTTTTGTTCTTCATCAGTCATGTGAGGCAATTTAAGATTTATTAAATCTTCTAAATATTTGTCTCTTTTATCGTCAAATCTTTTTCTTGCTCCCGCCATTTTATTTTCTAAACGCTTTTTTTCTTGCGGGTTATCTCTAAAGATATTTAAATATTCATTATACTCAAATATCTTTTTATCTTTAATTTGATTTTCTTCTCCTCCAATAACTCTATTCCAAGTGCGAATAATACCATTGAAAACATTATTATAAACTCCGCCGATAAAATTATAGTATTTCTTAAAAAAGTTATTTTGTTCGTCCATGATTTTATAATAAACGAAAAATATATTTTGATAGATAAAATCATAATTTTCTTTATCCATTTCGTCAAAACTCCTTTCATCAAAATCATTAACAAGATTGTCAATAAGCGTTTTATACGCCTTATATTTAGAATAATTCAAACCTTCTTTAAAAAATAAAGTTACTTCTTTAATCACTTTATCATAATCTGATGAGCGTATTACAAAATATGCCGTCAAATATTCTTTACTTTCTATTAAAGATTGAGTATAGCTTTCAAAAGTTTGAAGTGCTAAATCGCCCATTATTTTATTATATGTTTCTATATATTGAGGTAAGTTGCTTATCGACTTTTGATAAACGGGCAAAATATCTTTCATTATGTAATTATAATTAGTTTCGTTAATTTCCGATTGCCTTATATAAACGGCGTTTGTAATGCCATTTAAAACTCTTTCATATTCTCTATTTTGAAGGCTTATATATTTATTAGGATAATTTAAGAAAATTATATATTCAACATTTTTTACGCGCTCAAAAGCCCTTAAATAATCTTCTTTTTCTATTAAAGCGGTGGTTTCTTTTTCAAAAGATTTTATTTGATTATTATCCATAATATGTCCGCTTTCTATAAAAATAATCATAAATACCGTTACAACTGCAGGTATAAAAAATGATAAAAATGCATAAAAATATTTACGCTCTTTCTTTTTACTGCTGCTTAAATTACTTATAATCTTTGGAACGCGAATATATAATACAAATAATATGCAGAAAAGAAGCAACATTAAAATAATTATAATAGAAATATATGCTATATTCTCAATATATGAAAATGCCTCTTGAATTTTTTGAGGAATTATGCTTGAAGCCGCCGAAGAAACGCCCGACTTAAACCAATTTATACTCCTTTCAAATAGTCCTTTTGGCATAGGATTAGGATTATTTAATGTGGCTTTCAATCTAACAAAGAAATATAATTCAAAAATTAATATACAAAATATAATCCAAATATTTTTCAAAAAATGATTTTCGTATATTGGTTTTTTAGAAACTCTTTTATCTCTTTTTCTACGCTTTACTATCTCATAATCTACTTCTTCATTATCTTCATATTCTTTAATTGAATTTTCTTTATTAGAAAATCTTTTATTTTTAAAAACCGAATTATCTATTTTTATAACTTTACTATTTTCTATAAGCAAATTCTCAATTTCCAAAGCCCTTTCGTCCGAAATTCCGTATTCCTCTTTTTTAGTGTTTAATAAATTCCGCTCATTTTCGTCTATTATGCCATCATCTTTAAGCATTCGTTTTACAAGCCCGTAATAATTTTTTTCTTGTTCAGAATTAAATTCCATGATTTATTCTCCTTTATTTTTTATTTTCTTCTACAAATTGATTATATTTTTCAAGTAATTTTTTATAATATTCCAATTCTTCTTTATTAAATCCTCTTGTATTTATAGCTTTTATATACGGATTGATTTTGGTTATAAAATAATTAACCGTTTCCTCAAAATCGACTTCTATTTTTTCGCCATCGACATATTTAACCGCTAATTTTTTATCCACATAGAAAGCCGAGCTTCCTCTTATTTCTCCTATGTCTTCATATTTTGTAGCAGCGTAAATATCCGTGAAATCATATTTATTATTTTTTAATTTGCATTCGCTTATGGAAATATACCAAAAGTTAGGATATTCTGGATTTAAAATTAATAAATATCTCATTCCGTCCGCGATTACCACAATAATATCTTCATCCGATGAAAAACCGTAATCGACTTTTCCCTGCGTCCATTCTTTTACTATTTCTTTACTATCTCCAAAAACTAAACTGCTTAAAATTAAAAATAAAATTAAAATCTTTTGCATTTTTATTCTCCTTCTCTTCTTAATATATTTTGTATTATACGCTCTAAACAATCAGGGCATACCGTTTCGCCAATAAATGCAGAAAGCATAATAATATCATTTTCTTCCGCATATCCTATGTAATTATTATCATAACAAATCAAATGCCAACTATAATTTTCACTTACTCCTATATCGGACGCAATAAGTGTAGTAGGGTTTCTATGAAAATATTGCTCTCGTAAATTTTCATCTACATATATTTCTTGACATAACGAAGTCCCACCTATTCTAATTATTATTCCATTTTCTATATTTGATATTATATCAGCATTATAAATATGATTAGAATTGACGTCTATTCCTATATAATTATTATCTATGATAGCGTATCCCATAAAATCTCCTTTTTACCTAATATTTGAACCATTTTCATTTCTTGCTTCTCTAATAAATTCTAAAAAGCATTCATGACACATTTCATTTTTTGATTGAAATAATGATGAAAAAATCATTATAACTTTTCTTTCTGCGTAGATATAAGCGGCTTCTTTTCTATTATTGAATTTATATTTATATAAATAATAATATAGCTTTGGGTTATAAAGTTTATTACGATATTCTTCTTTTGGAGTAAAAGTAAGCGTATGTTTTTCAAATCTATTAAAATCATTCATTTTAATATCTTCATTACATAAAGTATATTTATTTATTTTAATGTCTATATAAATAGGCTTTCCTTTTTTAATGTTTTCATCCAAACAATTTGTATCTAGATAAATATTTTCATTTCTATAATAGATATATTCTAGTTTTTCTATATTAATATCTTTTCTTGTTGATTTATAAATATGATATTTGCTATCTTTTTTATTGTATAATAAAGCATATTGCATATAAAACTCCTTTTAAATATTATTCCTTTTATCTCACTTCAAAAAATATTTTACAATATCCACAACACCTTTAACGACTTCGGGGTCTACCTTTTTATATACTTCATTCACTGCGTCTATAGTGCTTGAAATACCCGAAACAATGCCGCTATTGTTAGAGCCTCTCCTTGAATATCCTATATTATTAAGATTATCTCTGGCTATTTCATTATCTGGGTCTATTCTCACGGCATTTGCATAAGCGTTTCTAGCTTCTTCTATTCTTCCTAAATTTGCCAAAGCTACTCCATAATTATTCCAAATATAGGAACTTATTTCATCGTCATAAGAATTTATATCATCTATACATTTCTCGTATGAATCAACCGCATTATCATAATCTTCTAAAAATAAATAAGCATTTGCTAAATCATACTTCGAGTTAAAATTTCCTATTTCAATAGATTTTTCAAAACATTCTACGGATTCTTCATATTGTTCATTTAGATAATATGACTTTCCCAATTCATCCCAATACAGCCAATTATCAGGTTCTAATTCTACAGCTTTTGTAAAAGCGTCTATAGCATCTTTATATTTATTAATATATTTAAAATTATAACCAATTCCATAAAAAGCGTTTGCATTATAATCTAATTTTGCTTCTTCTATAAATGCTCCTATAGAATCGACATATTGCCCTACATTGCAGTATACCCACCCTAACGAATGCCAACTTTCAAAATCATTAGGATTTAATTGAGTAGCTTTTAATAGAGGTTGTATAGCTTCCGAATATTGACCATTTTCATAATACGAACAACCTAACCAATACCAATTTAAATAATCGTCAGAATTTAATTCTACAGCTTTTAATAATGATTTTATAGCTTCTTGATATTCTTTATTATCATAATATGAACGACCGAGCCAATGCCAATTTAAATAATCATCGGGATTTAATTTTGCAGCTTCTGAGAAAGAATTAATAGCCTCTTGACATTGAGAATTACTAAAATACACTGAACCTAAACCATACCAACTTTTAAAATTATTAGGATTTAATTGCGTGGCTTTTAAATAAGAATTTATAGCTTCTTGATATTCTCCATTTTTATAATACGAATTTCCTAAATTATACAAAATTTTGCTATCATTAGGATTTAATTGAGTTGCTTTCAAGAATGAATTTCTAGCTTCTAAATGTTGTCCGTTCATACCATATGAACTACCCAATTTAGACCAATTATCATAAAAATCTGGATTTAATTGCGTAGCCTTCAAGCCAGAATTTATAGCATCTTGATATTGTTTATTATTCCAATATGCAATGCATAACCTATACCAATTTTCAGAGTCGTCCGAATTTAATTGAGTGGCTTTAACTAAAGAATCTATTGCTTCTTTATATTGTTTGTTATAATTATAAGCGAGACCGAGCCAATAATAATTATCAGCATCATTAGAATTTAATTCTACCGCCTTTAATAATGATTTTATCGCTTCTTGATATTCTTTATTATCATAATATGAACGACCTAACAAAAGCCAATGTAAATAATAATTGGGACTTAATTCTACGGTTTTTAATAAAGAATTTATAGCTTCCAAATATTGACCGTTTATATAGTATGAAAGACCTAATTCAAACCAATTGCCAACATAATCGGGATTTAACTGCGTAGCCTTTAATCCAGAATTTATTGCTTCCGTGTATTGTTCATTATCCCTATATGCAATACATAGCCTATACCAATTTTCATAGTTGTCAGAATTTAATTCAGTGGCTTTAACTAAAGAATCTATTGCATCTTTATATTGTTCGTTATCGTTATATGCGCGACCAAGCCAATAATAATTATCAGCATCATTAGAATTTAATTCTACCGCTTTTAATAAAGAGTTAATAGCTTCTTGATATTCTTTATTATCATAATATGAACGACCGAGCCAATAATAATTGTAAGCCTCATTAGAATTTAATTCTATCGCTTTTAATAAAGAATTAATAGCCTTTTCATATTCTCTATTTTGATAATAAGAAAGTCCAAGCCAATACCAATTAGACCAAGTATTAGAACTCAATTTTACAGCTTTCAATAAAGAATTTATAGCGTCTTCGTATTCTCCATTTTTATAATACGAACAACCTAACCAATTCCAATTAGAATTGCTATCAGGATTCAATTCTACCGAGTCCAAAAATGATTCTATAGCGTCTTCATATTCTTCATTTTGATAATAAGAAACTCCCAGCCAATGCCAATATAACCAATTATCAGGATTCAATTCTACCGCGTCCAAAAATGATTCTATAGCATCTTCATATTCTTCATTTTCATAATATGATTTGCCTTGTTCAAATAAATCGTTATCCTCTTTTTCTTCTTTTTCTTTTATAATTACTTTCTTAATAACTTTTTTCGTAATTTTAATAGGCTTTCCTTGTTCTTGCGTATTCATGTCTTTAGCAAAATTTTCAAGTTCTTTCGCCCTTTCGTCCGATATTTGATATTTTTCTTTTCGCTTATTCAATATATTTCTTTCACTTTCGTCTATAACGCCATCGTCAAGCATATCGACTAATAAATCGTAATAATCTCTTTCGCCGTCAGTTTCAAATTGCGGAGTTTTACTTTCTAAATATTCCCGCTTTGCAAAATCCTCTATTTCCTTCGCTCGCTCGTCAGAAATTCCGTATTTTTCTTTACGCTTGTTTAATATATTCCTTTCGCTTTCGTCTATAACGCCATCGTCCAACATATCGACTAATAAATCATAATAATCTTTTTCTTGTTCAGAATTAAAATTCATGCTCATGTAAAAATCTCCTTTTTTAATTTATATTAAGAATTATTATTTATATCATTAAGATACTCTATAGCTAATTGGTAGTTTGGGTTTAACTCTACGGCTTTTAATAAAGAATTTATAGCCTCTTGACTTTGACCATTACTATAGTATGAAACACCTAACCAATACCAATGCTCTTCATCGGAATCTAACTCTACTGCTTTTTTAAAAGAACTTATAGCTTCATCGTATTGTCTATTTCCAAAATATGAACGCCCTAACCAATGCCAAATCCAAGACATTGTAGAATTAAATTCTATAGCTCTTAATAAACAACCGATAGCATCTATATACTGACCGTTTTCACAATATGAACATCCTAAAATATATAAATTTCTATCGTTTGCAGGATTCAAATCTACGGCTCTTGATAAATAACTTATAGCCTCTAAATATCTACCATTTTTATATAGATTATTTCCCATTTCAAATAAATTTTCTTCTTCATTATTGTTTATACACATAATAATCTCCTTAAAAATTAAATTATTTGGTTAAAGTTTTAAATACTAGCACTACCAAAAGAACCACAATCAATATTGCAATTCCGCCGATTATTAGAATTCCCCACTTCACAAAATTTATTAATGTCCTTAAAGAACTGTTGGCGTCCAATATTCCGTTTTGAATGCCGTTAAGTCCGCCGACAATCACAAATAAAGCGTCTTCAAGCCATCCGACAATCGGAATAAAATCGGGAACTAAATCGATTGGCGAAATCGTATAAATCAAAGCCAAAATTAAAGGTATCCACGGTTTTATTCCCTGCGATGCTGGTTTATTATCGTATTCTTTATATTCGCTCATAAAAATCTCCTTTTAAAAATTAATTATTTATAAAGCTGGCGAATGTCTGCCTTTCAAAACGCCGTCCGCATGTCGCATACAATTTTGCGATACCATAGTTTTAATTGAATTAAAAGAATTACCGCAATATTTACAAATATAAGTCGACTTTTCGCCGCCTTCGTAAAGTTTATGTTTTCCTTTTAATACTCCGCTCGGATGCCGCATGCAGTTTTGGGAAGTCAAATTTCTTGGATTAGAAAATTGCTCGCCGCAGTATTCACAATAAAAATTTGGCATAATAATATCTCCTTGATTTTAAATTAGAATATATTTTTGATAAAAGCTCGTTAAAGCCTTTATTTGCGATTGATAAATATTGATAAAAATATTTAAATAAATAAATGATTTTTTCGGACAATACTTTTTTATAAAAAAAGTTGATATATTTTCCAAATATTGCAAAAATGTTTTTATGATTAAATTTTTTAATATAAATAAAATTATTTGGCGATTTTCCGCAATTGAAATTATAAACAAAAAAGAATTTGAATAAATTTTTAATGAATAAATAGAATAATATTTTATAATTATTGTATAAACATAATTTTTGAAAAAGTTTAAAGTTAAGGCTTTGCTTTGCTTTGCTTTGCTTTGCTTTGCTTAACAAAATTACAGTATTGTTTATTTATGATATTTTTATATTTCATAGTTTATCAACTTTAATAGTTTTAATTAATAAAGTATAGCATGGATTAAAAATTTGTCAATGGTTTAATTTTTAAAATTATAGTCATTGCGAACGAAGTGAGGCTAAAGCCCGCCTTCGCTCTGCGTCCCTTTGGGATTGGCGAGCAATCCACACTAAATAGATTACTTCGGCTATCGCCTCGTAATGACTATACATTATTTTTGTCATTGCGAGCTTTCGCAAGAAAGCGTGGCAATCCACTATTAATAAAGTTAAATTTTTAAAACTAAATTTATTTTAATTGGATTACTCACCAACGGCGGACTTTCACGCTGTGCGCCTACGGCAAGTCTCGGCGAATGACAAATAAAAAATATGTCAATAGTTTAAAATAAAAAAGAGGATGCCGTTTCGACATCCTCCTATATAAAACCAAAAACAAAATTTTTAGATATTATCTTTATTTATTTTTTAATGCAAGTTTTATAGTAAAGTTATAATTTGCAGGTTTCAAATCTGCCCAAGTTCCATTAGTATCGTTATAAAATCTAACCTTCACAGTATCGCTTGCGCTAATTCCGTTATTTAACATACCAGAACCGCCTTCGTTATAATTGTAAAAATTATCTCCTCTTCCTGCTATAAAACCTGGAAAGTTATATTGTCTACTAAATTGTTTTCCGTTTTCATAACCGCTAAAAATTAAAACCGTGCTTCTGCCATCGCTATGATTTTTAATTTCAATAGTATATTTGAATTCGCTTCCGTCATCATTTTTATAGGTTATTGATTCAAAGTAATTACCAGCATATTGTTTAGGACCAGCATTTTTATTTATAGTAATCGTTTTATCTGGCGTAAGAACTTCCGATGGATTTGAATCTGTTCCTTCTTCTGCCAAAGCGTATTCTATTTCCCAGCTATAGTTTTCAAATTTAACATAAAGATAACCTTCTTCAGTGAATCTCGCTTTAGCTTTTACATAATCTAATCCGTTTCTACTGCCGCTATATAGCAAATTATAGCTTCCATTATAATCTCCGACTTGGAATCCTTGATAGAATTTGCATCCATCCTCAAATTGAATATAAGCGACTCCTTTTTGATAACCGCTATCTCCGATTCCTACTTTAGCCGTAAACTTAAAATTATTATTAAGTTCATAAGCTTTTGACTCAAAATACAAACCGTTAAATTGGTCCATATTTGCCTTATTGTCTATAGGCAGAACTGGTTTGTTGATGTCCTCGTTTGTCTGAACAGGCTCTGGCGTTTCATTTGTAGATATAGGCTCGTCCACGATTTGAAAAGCGCTTGCCTGCGTTGACTTTTTCTTACAAGATACGGCAATAAGAATTGTCATAACTACTATTGCTGCTATATAAAATAGCGATTTGATTTTTTTAGTATCCATAAAATACTCCTTTATTAATTAAAATTCTCTATTAATAATATAGTAATTATTTTTTAAAAGTCAAATATTTTTTTAAAATAATTTTTAAAATATTATTCTTTTTATATAGTTTCAT
>NZ_JBNMIZ010000094.1:0-9692 GCF_050873525.1 Brachyspira sp.
ACTTTATATAAAATATATGTTATATTTATTACATGTTTTATAATTGTCATAATTGATAATTTGACAATATAAATTATAAAATAAAAAATAAATTAATGAGGTGAAAGATGCAAACTGTGATTATTGCCATCGCCTCTGTTGTAGTCGGTATTGTTTTAGGATATATAATCCGCTTTGTAATTGCAAGAATGAGCGTTAATTCGGCGGAAATAATGAAACATAAAATAATTCAAGAGGCAAAAGAAAAAGCCGAAAGCGAGAGAAAACATGCAATCTCTTCCGCTAATTCGGAAATACAAAAAGAGAGACATAAACTAGAAAATGAAACTAAAGAAAGAAGAGCCGAAATACAAAGATTAGAAAACAGAGCGCTACAACGAGAGGCAAATATAGACAAAAAATCTCAATATTTGGAAGACAAAGAAAAAAATATTGAAAATAAAATAAAACAAATAAAAGATAAAGAAGAAAAATTAGATAGAATAATAGAAGAAGAAAAAAGAGAACTTGAAAAAATATCTGGTTTTTCTGCAGAAGAGGCAAAAGAAAGGCTTGTAAGAGAAATCGAAGATGACGCTAAAAAAGCCGCTTCAAAAATAGTCGACAATATAGAAAAAAATGCCATTGAAACGGGCGAAAGAAAAGCGAGAGAAATAATCGTTCAAACCATTCAAAGACTTTCAAGCGATGTTACTCAAGAGACTTCGGTTACTTCCGTGTCCTTGCCAAGCGAAGACATGAAAGGAAGAATAATCGGAAGAGAAGGCAGAAATATAAGAATGCTTGAAACTCTAACGGGAGTCGATATTATTATAGACGATACTCCCGAAGCTGTCGTTATTTCATGTTTCGACCCTGTTAGAAAACATATAGCCAAAGTTTCGTTGGAAAAACTTATTTTAGACGGAAGAATTCATCCTGCGAGAATCGAGGAAATAGTATCAAAAACTAGAAGAGAAGTTGAAGATTCTATTGTCCGAGCTGGAGAAGACGCTATTGCAGATTTGAATCTTACAGCAATGCATCATGAATTGGTTCGACATATGGGAAGACTTCAATATAGAACAAGCTATGGACAGAATATGCTTCTTCATAGTAAAGAAGTTGCGAATATTGCGGGAATGATAGCTGCGGAAATCGGAGCGGATGTGGAGATGGCAAAGAGAGGCGCTTTCTTGCATGATGTCGGAAAGGCGATAGAAATAGAAGGAGAAGGTTCTCATGCGATGTCTGGAGCGGATTTGGCGAAAAGATGCGGAGAAAAAGAGGAAGTCGTAAATTCCATAAGAGCGCATCATAACGATGTGGAAACTCAAACTGTCGAAGCGGTTATAGTGAAAGCGGCGGATGCGATAAGCGCGGCAAGACCTGGGGCGAGAATGGAATCTTTTGAAAACTATATTAAAAGACTCGACACTTTGGAAAAAATTGCAGACAGTATGGAAGGAGTGGAAAAATCTTTCGCAATTCAGGCAGGAAGAGAACTCAGAGTTATGGCTAAAAGCGATATAGTTGACGATAATCAGGCAAAACAGATAGCGAGAGATATTGCCAAAAAGATAGAGGAAGAATTGAAATATCCCGGTATAATAAGAGTTACCGTTATAAGAGAAACGCGAGCGGTTGAAGTTGCAAGATAAATATAATTTTTTATAATTTTATAAATATAAATAAAGGTTTTTAAAAAAGGTTTTAAAAATGTCCGTAAAAAATATATTATGTCTCGGAGATATTATCGGCGTTACGGGGCGATATGCTATAAGAAGGCATTTGGAAGAGATAAAGTTAGAACATGAAATAGATTTTGTGATAGCGAATGGAGAAAACGCTGCAAACGGAATCGGCATTACAAGAGATACGGCTGCGGAATTATTTAATTCGGGCGTGAATGTTCTAACTTCTGGAAATCATATTTGGAATAATAGAGATGTTTTCGCTTTGATAGGTTCGGAAAATAGACTTCTTCGTCCTTATAATTTTCCGAGCGAAGCGCCGGGACTCGGTTATTATATTTACGATATATTTGACTGCAAAATCGGAGTAATAAATCTTATGGGCAGAACTTTTATGGACGCTTTGGACTGCCCTTTTAAGAAATCGAATTTGGCGATTAAACATATTAGAGAAAAAACAAATATTATATTCATAGATTTTCATGCCGAAGCGACAGCCGAAAAAATAGCATTCTCTTATTATTTGGAAGGACAAGTAAGCTGCATTTTCGGAACTCATACTCATGTTCAAACCGCGGATGAAAAAATATTATCTTCCTACACCGCTTATATTTCGGATATAGGAATGTGCGGAAGCTACACTTCGGTTATAGGAATGAAAAAAGAAGCGGCAATTGCGAGATTCGTTTCAAAAATACCGCATAGATTCGAGGTTGAAACCGATTCCCCTATGATTAACGGAATTATAGTGCAAGTCGATACCGATTCTGGAAGAGCTTTATCGATAAAGAGAATAAATACCGTTTATTATAACGATGAAGTGGAAAGAATTGATAGATAAGATTAAATTTTTGATTTGTATGGGATTTTATGATAAAATTTGTAGAAATTAAATATAATGATAATGAAGAGAATAATTTAAAATATAAAAAGTTTGCAAAAACTTTATATAATGAAGCCTTTCCTATAGAAGAGAGATGGGATTTTGATGCCGTTTTGAAAAATAAATTAAATAATAATTATAAATTTTATTGTTTTTTGGACGGCGAAATTCCGATTGGGATTGCTATAATTTGGACTTTGGAATATTTTAATTTTATCGAATATCTGGCAATTGATAAAAAATTCAGAGGAAAAAATTACGGCTCAAAAATCTTAACTCAAATATTGGATTTATTGAAAGATAAATTTGTAGTTATAGAAGTAGAACCGAGCGATTTAAATGAAATTGCAAAAAAGCGCATCGATTGGTATTTGCGTTTTGGTTTTATACTTGCCGATTACGATTATAATATGCCTTGTTTCGATTATAATAATAAAGAAAATGGAAAAAGCATATTAAGAATGAAAATAATGACGACTAAAAAAATCGAAAATAAAGAAGAACATGATAAAATTACAAATTATTTATACGAGAATATTTATAAACAAAGATTAGCCGAAGAATTTGAAAAACGATAAATTATTAATAATTATGTTAACTAAAGTCTCCAAAGATTCTAAAAAATTATAAAATAATCAAAAAATTTCAATATAAAAGCGTTAAAAAATAACAAAAAAATTCATGCCATTTTGAAAATAATTACTATCTTATGTATAGAGGGTTTGAAGCCCCGAAAAATTTACTTATTTTTAGGAGGTATCCTATGTCAAAACGATATTCAAAACTTAATTTTAAGGCATTGTTATTAGTATTAATAGCAATAGTAATGGTAGCGGGATTTGTTTCTTGCAAAAAGAGAAATCAATTACCTATGGGAGATTTTTCAGTGATTGATGCTCCTACGGGACTTATTGATGACGATGGTAATGTGTTTGTCATAACAAATTATGTAACAAATTATGTAACAAACACTACATACAAACGCGTAATTATAACCAATAGAACATATTTCCCAGATAAAGTAATCTACATGACTAATACGATTACCGTAACAAACAGCAATTTGGGAAAAATAGATGTCATAACCGAATTCTTATATGTGGACAAAATAATTACCAACGAAGTAGTTCATACTAATGTTGTTGCCGACACTAAAAATTATATTTCAAAATGGCATAACAGTTTATTGTATAAAGTTTATGCACCTTGGGCTGGAATAGGAGCGGAAGGCGATTATAAATATACTAACCTCTCTTATTTAGACACTAAAACTTTAACTGAAATGTGGGGAAGAGTGGTTAAAATGAAATCTCATGCTGGACAAGAATTGACTATAAGAAATAGAAAAACGGGAACTTACTTCTATTTTGACGACAATTTGAATATTCGCTGGACTAAAAGACCTAACGAAATATTGAAAAAATTTGTTCAAGGTTTAATAATTCAATATAAATGCGGAAGCGGAACTAAAGGACATTGGGCTATAGCGGGACTTTATCAGTTGGCTAAAGGCACTGCAGAATTGAGAACATGGAACGATACTGGAGTTAATATACTTCAAGGCGAACTCTTCAGATGGACAAGAAGCGCGGGAGAATACGATATAATAGTATTGAATCCTGGACATGTTATTGACGGAAGCGAATACGGATTTGAAATATATAATACGACTTATAACTATGCGTATGGAAGCAATCCGTATTTTGAAGAAAGACCTGAAAATTATATGTCAAAGATTAACAATGTAACGGAAGCTTGGAAAAACTGGAAACCAGCCGAATTACATGACTTGACATTCCAAATTACTAAACGTTAATTTGAGGAGGGTAAGGATTATGACAAATAATATAAATATAAAAATAGAAAATAAAGATTGGAGGCATAATATGACAAAGAAATATACAAGATTTAATTTAAAGACATTATTCTTATTCTTAATGGTAGGAATAATAGCGGGATTAACGGCTTGCCAAAAAGTGGCTACGGCTCCTAGTTTTAGAGACAACTGGGGAATAATAGCCTCTCAAACTGGACCTTTAGACCCAGAAGGCAAGACTATTACGAACGAGGTATATGTTACAAATGTAATAGAAGTTCAAGAAGAAAAAATATATTATGTAACGAACGAAATATATTACCCTGGAAAAGAGATTTATAAGACTAACTATGTTACGAATATGGTAAACAGCGGTCAAGATATGGTTTATACTAATTATGTATATATAGATAAAGTAAGCTATGTGACGAAACATGTTACGAATATAGTGCCTGACACCAATAACTATGTTTCAAGACAACATAAAAGCTTTTTATTCAGAGTTTACACTCCGTTCTCTGGAAATAACTACACTACGGTTTCTTATGTGGATACTCCAGCATTAAACGAATTGTGGAAAAGAGTTATTAAAAGAAACGCTCATTCTGGCGAACAATTTGTTATAAGAAATAGAGGAACGGGAACTTACTTCTATTTTGACGACAATATGGATATTCGCTGGAGCAGAAGACCTAACGAAGTAATAAAATATTTCGTTCAAGGTATAATAATTCAGCATAAATGCGGAAACGATACGAAAGGCGCTTGGGCGATAGCTGGACTTTATAAATTAAATAGAGATACGGACTATTTAAGAAAATGGAACGATACTGGCGTTAATATAGTTCAAGGCGAACTTTTTAGATACGATAGAAACGCGGGAGAATACGATATAATAGTATTGAATCCTGGACATGTCTTAAACGGAAGCGAATACGGATTTGAAATATACAATTCTACTTATAATTTCATATATGGAACAAACCCGTTTTTTGAACAAAGACCCGAATATATAATGAGTAAGATTACGCATGTAACGGAAGCTTGGAAAAACTGGAAACCAGCCGAATTACATGATATGACTTTCAAAGTGTTGAAAGGATATTCGCTCCCTAATTTGTGGCAATAAGAATTATACTTGACGGTTGAGTTTTGAGTAAGGGCTGTCGGCTAATCGGCAGTCCTTATTTTTATATTAGTTTATTAATAAATTTTTTTTAAATTTTCTCTTGACAAAAAATATAATTAATATACAATAATATTGCTTAACAATATACAGTATTTGTCTTGTCGCCTATAGTGGGCGGCAGGCTTTTATTTTTTACCCGTATTTAAAACTTTACAAAATTTATAATTGATATATAATTATGTAAATCGTAAAATAAACTATAATAAAAAATAAAGGCAATTCAATGAAAACTATAAATTTAATATTAGGCAATCATAATCATCAGCCCGTTGGAAATTTCGATTTCGTTTTTGAAAGCACATATCAAAAAGCTTATAAACCGTTTTTAGATATTCTCGAAAAATATAAAGACATAAAATTTAATTTTCACTACACGGGCAGTCTTTTGTTATGGATAGAAAAAAATCATCCCGAACATATTGAAAAATTAAAAAATTTGGCGAAAGAAAAAAGAATTGAAATTCAAAGCGGCGGTTTTTACGAACCGATAATGCCGTCCATTCCCGATAAAGATAAAGATATTCAAATACAAAAATTGAATAATTATATAAAAGATAAATTCGCTTTTAATCCGAAAGGCGCTTGGATTGCCGAAAGAGTTTGGGAGCCGACTTTGGTTAAAAATTTGGCAAAAAACGACATTAAATATATTATGATTGACGATTCGCAGTTTTTGACTACTGGAATTGACACAAAAAATATTTTCGGCTATTTTATAACGGACAATGAAAATTATAAATTAAATATTTTTCCAATTTCGCAGGAACTTCGCTATTTGATACCGTTTAGAGAAGTCGAAAAATCTATTGAATATTTGAAATCCATCGCAACCGAAGAAGGAGACAGAGTTGTAGTTTTGCATGACGATGGCGAAAAATACGGAGACTGGCCCGGCACTCAAAAATGGGTTTACGAAGACAAATGGCTTGAAAAATTTTTTGAGGCTTTAAGCGAAGAAAAAGATATTATAAAAACTACGACTTACTCGGAATATATGGAAAAACACTC
Source organism: Brachyspira sp. (assembly GCF_050873525.1). Classification (GTDB taxonomy): domain Bacteria; phylum Spirochaetota; class Brachyspiria; order Brachyspirales; family Brachyspiraceae; genus Brachyspira. The sequence goes on from NZ_JBNMIZ010000094.1 coordinate 6,570, forward strand.
TCCGATTTCCAAAATATATATTCCTACTGGCTCTTATGAGGAAATGCTTACTTGGGTTTTGCCCGCTAAAATTCAAGATGAATTCCATACAAAACTTGAAGAATTAAAAAAGTCTAACGAAAACGAAATTATTACAAGATTTATGCGAGGCGGTTTTTGGAGAAATTATTTTTCAAAGTATTCCGAAAGCAATCGAATGAATAAAAGAATGATTTACACGTCAAATGTTTTCGATGAATTTGATAAAAGTAAAAAAGATAATAAGTATAAAGAAACTGCTTTGGATTATTTGCTTCAGGGACAATGCAACTGCCCTTATTGGCATGGAACTTTCGGCGGACTCTATTTAAATAATTTGCGACATGCCACTTATTCCAATTTGATAAAATCGACTTCAATATCCGAAAAAAATATTTACGGAAAAAATTATTTTGTAGAAAAAGAAATTGATTTTGACATGGACGGAAGAGATGAGATAATAATATCCTCCGAAAAAGAAACTTTGATTTTCCATACTTTGAGCGGTTCGATAATCGAATGGGATTTGAAAAAAGAAAATCCTATTAATTTAATCGACACTTTGAAAAGGCGTGAAGAGGCTTATCATATATCTGCCATGCGAAATACGAATAGCGATAATCAAAATGACGGGCATGTTTCGATTCATGAAATCTCAAAAAAAGTCGATGAAGAAATTGCGAAGTATTTGGTATTCGACAAAAATGAAAAAGTTTTTGGAGTTGACCATTTTTTAAATAAAATGCCGAGCGCCGAAGAATTTCAATTATTGCAATATGAAGAGAATTCATGCTTTTTTGAATCTTATTATAAAATAATAGAAAATAAAATAGATAAAAATTTGGCGACGATAATATTCAATAAAGACGGAAAAATAAACGGAAAAAATATTAACCTCACAAAAAAATATATAATCGACTCTAACGGCGGTTTTTCATTGGAAGCAACTATTGAAAATAAATCGGAAGAAGAAATTGAATTTGTCTACGCTTTGGAAAATAATATTACTTTGCTTGCGGGCGGCGAAAATGACAGATATTATATTGGAGAGAATAAAAGAATTTCTGAAAATTTATCGGACGCGGGAGAATTCGCGGGAAAAATTTTTGGAATGACGGACGAGGCTTATATAAAAATTAAAATATTAATAGAATGCGAAGAGGCGACAAATTATTTATATATGCCGAATTATACGATTTCGGACGCGGTAGATAAACTTGAAATGAATTATCAAAATTCTACCGTAGTTTGTTTGAAAAAAATGAACTTAAAACCTAAAGAAAAAAAATCTTATAAATTGAAAGTAAGCGCTAAAAATATTTAATAATTTTTTGGAAGGCGAATAATGAAAATTTTTTGCATAGTTTCGGATACTAAACACTCGGGAAAAACTTATTTAGCGTCTCATATAATTTCTTCTCTAAAAATTCTGGGTAAAAAAGTCTGCTATTATAAGCCTTTCGTTTTGGAAGTTAAAGACGGAAAATTATTCGATTGCGATTATATAAAAAGCGCGACAAATTTAAACGCTTCCGATATATTCGTCTCTTACGCAACAAACGGAAATATTTCTCCTCTTCACAGCATCGAAAAAAATGGAAATATTAATATTATTGAAGAAAAAGAAATTAACGATTTAATCTATGAAAATAGCGCAAATTACGATTATATGGTTTTTGAGTCTTTGAGTTTATATTCGCCTATAAAAGAAAATTATAATTTTATCGATTTAATCTCCGACATAAAAATCGAAAAGCAAATTGTCCCGATAGTCGAGTATAATTCAAATATCATTCATTCCTGTTTGGAACAAATCGGACTTCTTCATCAAATCGGTTTTAAAATTCCTTTCATTGTGGTAAATGTAAATAGAGATATTTTTGTTTCAGCCGAAGTCATAGAATATATAAGAAAACAAATAAGCCCGATAAAAATTTATTTGACGGAATTTGAACCAGAGATAAAAAAAATAGAAGAGATAAAATATCCTAATATAATTAAAGAATTAATTCCTTTAAACTAAATTATAATTACGCCTTTCGATGGAATATTTAAAACCTTTATAACCGACTCGACATTTTTTTTCTTAAAACTCGAATGCATCGCTTTTGAAACTTTTTCTATTATATTTTTATCGTTTTTTACCAAAGCGAGAATCGAAGAACCAGCGCCGCTAATAGTCGTAGAATATGCGCCCGCTTTTTTCGTTTCTTTAAATAATTCTTTTAGATTCGGAATAAATTTCGCTCTGTAATCTTGGTGAATTTTATCTTCGGTTGCGACTTCGAGCAAATCCAGTCTGTTCGAAAGTAACGCCGATGTTAAAAGCGCAGCCCTTGAAATATTAAATATTGCATCCTCTCTTTTTATTTCTTTAGGCAAAATATTTCGCGCCTTTTCCGTGCTTAAATAAAAATTTGGAATTGAAACTACCGCCTTCAAGTTTTTCGGAGGTTTTATTTTTATATATTTAAAATCCTCGTTTTTTTTAACGACTCCAGAAATTATTCCGCCGAGTATTGCTGGAGCGACATTATCTGGATGTCCTTCCATTTGAACCGCCATATTCAAAATATCTTTTTCTACCAAGAGTTTATTTCCAAGCATATAATTTGCAGATAGCAATCCTCCGATAATAGCCGCCGAACTGCTTCCGAGTCCTCCTGAAAGCGGAATTCTATTTATACATTTTATAATATAGCCTTTATTCGGTTTTGATTTTAATTTTTTGAAAACGAGTTTCATTGCCGAATATATCATATTGTCATTTTTAGAAATTTCATTTTCTCCTTCGCCAAAAATTTCAAATTCTATTTTTTTTGAATTATCGTTTTCGTAAATATGAATTTCGTTATATAAACTTAATGCGAGTCCCACGCTGTCGAAACCCGAACCTATATTTGCGCTCGTTGCGGGAATTTTGAAAGTTATAAGTTTTTTATTTTTAGTCATTAGCATTTTCCTTAATAATATTTTTATAGAATATACTTAAATATAATTTTTTTCAATGATTTTTTACATGAAAATATTTTTATTTTAGTAATTTTACAAACAAAATTTTGACAAAATAATTTATTTTAGTATAATATCTTATATGTTTAATAT
>NZ_JBNMIZ010000095.1:0-9674 GCF_050873525.1 Brachyspira sp.
AAGTTTATGTTTACTTACTAATTATAAAATATTATTCTATTTATTCATTAAAAACTTATTCAAATTATTTTTTGCTTATAATTTCGACTGCGGAAAATCGAAAAGTAATTTTATTTATATTAAAAAAGTTAATCTTAAAAGTATTTTCAAATCGTTTGGAAAGTATTTTAACTGTTTATATCATAAATCTTTATCTGCCAAAAGCATTTATTCATTTAAATGTTTTTATAAATTATTTTCAATTTTAATTAAAAGAGAGGATTTTATCATGAAAAAATTACTCACAATTTCAAACTTTATTTTATTTATGTTTTTAATCGTAAGTTGCGGAGGCGATTCTATAACTGGCGGAAACGGCGGAGGATTACCGCCCGATAATAGAGAGCCTGCGCAAACGGATACGGAAACCTCTAAAAATTATTTGAGAGAACATTTCTCTCAATATTCAAGAGGGGAAGTTATAGAAGAGGGAAATACTACTTATACTTTCGATGGAAACGGAGATATGACTATAAGTCATGAAGGAAGCGGCATAGTAACAACTTATAAATTCTGGGGAATGTCGCCTAACGATAATAAAATCGCTTATTACTATAATGTTTATAATATGGGAACTGAAAATTTTCAAGCCTCTTTTATGCCCGTATCGTATCAAGATGAATATCAATGTATAAAAGGAGTTGAAGGCGATTTAGACGATAAAATGAAAACGACAATATTTAACGAAGACCCAAATAAAAAAGAAACGGACTATACTAAAATAAACTCTCCGCAAACTTCTACAACGGAAGCTAACAAATGGAAAGAGAGCGTAAAAAATAGAGAAATAGCGGGAGACAGCGGAAAATATAAATTTGACGCCAACGGAAACCTTACTATTACATATACATATCAAGGCGTAAGCGGGAGTGAAAATTATATTTTCTGGGGAGCTATAAATGACGGCGTTTTGCATGGGCTTTACTATCAAAACGATGGATATGACGGAAAAAATTATTATCGTCCAACTTCTTATACTTTAATAACATCCGATGAAATAAATCAATCATATTTTGAAGGTATGGGATTATTAATGCATCCTTCAAAACCCGAACCCGACAATAGTAAAATAAATCCTCCTCAAACTTCAACTGAAGAAGCTAACAAATGGAAAGATAAAGTAAAAACTAAATCAATAACGGGAAATTATAGAAGCGATGGTTCGGCTAATTATATATTTGACAATAGCGGAAATCTTAACATTAAGTATCAAGAGGATGAATATAATTCAACTACTGGAGAGTTTACAGGTAATAAAATTAGTAAAACTGAAAATTATACTTTTTGGGGCGGCGCTGAAGAAAGCGGCTCTTTATACGGGCTTTATTATAAAGATTATGGAAACGGACAATATTATGATAGCATGTATCTTACTTTATATAATAACGATAAAGAAATAAGCCAATCATCATATTCTGAAAATATTGGATTAATTATGCATCCTTCAAAACTTGGACCCGATAATAGCAAAATAAATCCAACTCAAACTTCAACTGCAGAAGCTAATAAATGGAGAAATAGCATAAAAAATAGAGAAATTGCGGGCGAAAACGAAAAATATAAATTTGACGCCAACGGAAACCTTACTATTACATTTACATATCAAGACGGAAGCGGGGGAGAACGGAGTGAAAATTATATTTTCTGGGGAGCTAAAGAAATAAATCAATATGGGAAAACGGATTTATGCGGACTTTATTATCAAGAGGACGGAAGCGGCAGTTATTATTATAGTTCTGCATTTACTTTAATATCTTCTGGTGGCATTAAATATGGAAATCTTTACGACAAACAGCTTGAAGATATTATGCTTGGTAAAAAGACGGGTTATGATTACGAAAAACCAAAAACTTCAACGACTACAGCGGCTAATAACGAATGGTTGAATAAAGTAAAAAGTAAAAGCATTAAAGAAAAATATATAACCACTTATACTTTTCAACCTAACGGAAATGTATTGTCAAGCGGCGGACAATATGGCGAAGCGACTACATATAATTTCTGGGGAGCTATAGATAAGACAACCGCGATATATTATGAGAAGATTAATATAAGAAATATTTTTTATAATTATACTATTCCGAATAGCGAAGTTTGGTATTATTACGGCATTAAATTAGACACTATTAATAATAAATTTAAAGTATATGGAGTTCCTAATTATGATAGTTTATTAGATAGTTGGATTCAAAATAATTTTGATAGGAACGGAGACCCTAAACCAAATATAGACTGGAGCAAAATGCCTGTTCAGAGAAAAGATGATATAGATTGGAATAATCATTTTATCGAGGGAAATTTGATAAAGGAATAAAATTTTAGAATAAAAAACTAGTATCGGTGAGCGATACTAGTTATAGTTTATAATTAATTAAAGATTAAATTTTAGCCGAAAGGCGAAGGAGTAAAAAATGGAACAAAATAATGTTCAAGAACAAATTATTAAAGGTAACGATAGGTCGGAAAAAAGCTGGGTGGCATGCCTATTGTTATGCATCTTTTTAGGGGAGATATACGGTCATAAATTCTATGTCGGCAGAGTAAGAGAGGCTTTAACTATGTGGGCAATTCTTGTCGTCTCTATTATTTTAGCTTTCATTGGCATGGGAACAGCCGTATTTTCTTCAGCTTGGGTTGGATTTTTAATTTCGGGTTTGGGAATTGTAGGAATGAGCGCATATTGTATCGTAGTCATTGTAGATTTCTTTGTCATACTCGTAGGAAAATTCAAAGACGCCGAAGGCAAATATGTAACTAAATAAAATAAAAAATATATTAAACAAAGGAGAAAATAAAATGAAATTTGATTTGGAAACATTGAAAACTTGGATTAAAGAAAATAAGAAAATCGATGTAATATTTTTCGCTCTTTTAATTTTGCTAATATTACAGGGAATATATTTATTCTTTAATTCTAATCCCGAGACGATTATGTCGAAGTTGTGGGAAGGAAATACTCTTGTTTTTACCATACTTAAAACTTTTATATTAAACGGTTTTTTGTTGGCAGGAATATTTATTGTAAGAGTATATTTATTCGTGATAAAAAAAGATAAATAATTAAATTTTTATACAAAGGAGAAAAAAATGAGATTAACAATCAAAATATTATTAACTTTAACGGCTATCTTTATGATAGGAATTTATGCTTGCGATGGAGGAGAACTTTCTTCAAAATTGGATGGAAGAGTTTACACGAACTATACTGACAGTGGCGTATTAATGTCGCTTACTTTTTCTTCCAATAAATTAAAGATGTATGGCGATGGGCTGGCAGCTTTGGCTGGTTTATTGGTAGATTATACATTGTTAAAAAATGTAGATAAAAATAAATCAATCTATAGTGTTTCGGGATTTGGTTTAACTTCTATAATAGGAATTGAATTAAAAGGAGATAAATTACATTGGTATGAAGAAGCGCAAGGAGAAACATGGAAGTCCGCGGATGATGTAAAATTTACGCCCAAATATATGAATACTAATTATTTTAAGTTTTCGCATAATATAAAGGGAAATAAATAAAGGAGTAAAAAATGTATAAAAGTTTTTACAAAAATTCAAAATCTAATAAAGGAGATATATCATGAAAAGATTTATACAGAGAATTAAGATTTTTTGGATTATGTATTTAACATTTTTTATTATATATTATGTAGTTCCTATAATACTTCAAAATTATATGGCAAATAATGAAATGTTTTTGTTTTATAAAAGAAGTATTATGATTATTTTAGCTTTGGCGTTTATATCTCTATCTATATTATCCATAGCATTAGGCGAAGAAAGCAAATTCTTTAGAATATTATTAGTTGTTAATGATATTTGCAAATATATATGTATAGGTTTAATGGTTCTACTTTTTATAATTATTACAATAGCTTCTAATAGTGATAAAAATAGCGGAGGAAACCAAAGACGAAGATTTAGATGCACAAAATGTGGAGAAGTTAGAAATGGAATAACAGGGCTTTACATGAAAACATCTGGTTGTCCAAGAGGCGGAGCGCATAATTTTATAAAAGAATAAATATAATTGATATTAAATTTAAATTTTAATAAATAATTTTTTAAGGAGACTTAATTATGGCTAGTAATTATTACAAATGCACAAAATGTGGGAACACTACCTTAAGCAGCGTTCGTCCTTTAAATGGGACATGTTCTAAAGGAGGAGGACATACTTGGTGGAAAAGACCAGCTAATGCAAAATCTGTTCGATGGAGATGCGTAAAGTGTGGTAATTCTACTTATTCTATAGACCATCCTCTGAAAGCCACTTGTTCTAAAGGCGGCGGGCATAGTTGGAGAAAAAATTAAAAAATAAGGAGAAATTAAAATGGCAAATTTTTATTGTGAATACTGCGGAAGCAAATATTCGAGCGTTGCTTCATTAACCGCTAGTAGCTGCGCAAGACATCCAGATGGAAGTTATAAGGGCAAACATAAACTTTATGAAGGAAGCGAAAAGTCTCAATATACTTGTAAATATTGCGGACAAAATTATTCAAACCTTGCTTCATTAACCGCTAGCAGCTGTGCGAGACATCCAAGCGGAAATTATAAAGGCAAGCATGCGCCAGCGTTATAATTTAAGGAGGATAAATGGATTATAATTACTTACAAGAACTATTAGAAAAGAATGGGGGTTCTTTCTTTGTTAATAAATCAAAAGAGATTATAGAAAGCGCCTTTAAGATTACTTCAAAATTTATTGACGGCGATACGCTTCAAAGATATAGAGAATATATTAAAAAGAATAATTTTGAAGAGAATTATTCTTTCAATATTTTTGAGTTAATATCTGATAGCTATTATAAAGAAAATTTTCATTCCGACATAATAGCGAAATTATTTGAGAATGAAATTATATTAAAGAATTTTCTAAAGTTTATCGGAGTTGACAAAAGCAAATATAAAAGCTATGAAGTAAGCAGAGAAGAAAATAAAATTGATATTCTAATCAAAACGGAAACTAATTGCATTATAATCGAAAATAAACTTAATTGGGCAAGAGATATGCCCGAGCAGTTATTTAGATATTATAACGAATGCAAAAATAGTAAAAAATTGGAAGTAGATAAAATAGTATATTTATCGCCAAATTCTTATAAAAAACCCGCAGACGACAGCGTTAAAGAAATTCCAAAAGAATTGATAAAAACTATAGTCGGTTATGACGGAGAGAATGAAGATTTTTATACTATGGTTTTGGAAAAGAGTTTAAAAGAAATGAATGATAACGAGCCTAAAGAATGGCTTTTATTATTAGAACATTATTTAAAAATTTTAAGACAAACAGGAGAAACTAAAATGGATAAATTAACAAAAGAATTTTACGACAAAATTGTAAATGACGGCAAAGAATACGAGAAAATCGAATTAATAGCGACTATGTATAACGATTTGATAAAAACTCGTATCAATAATTTAGCCGAAAAATTTGGTGGAGAAAATTGGGATAATCAATGTTTTTACAGAGATTTTTATAGTGAAAAAAGAGGCATAAATTACGCTATAGATATTTATATTTATAACGATAAAAGCTTATTATTTTTATTTTCGAGAGAAGAGGGAACGGCTACGGATGATAATCCTAAATCTACAAAGAAATGGGAACAAGATAATAAAGATATTGAAGCTTGGCTTAAAAAACATAAATTAATTGAAGAATTTAGATTGCCTGAAGAAGGAGATAACACTTGGTGGAGATTTATGAAAGAATTTAAATTCCCAGAAGAAGAAAAAGCGTTATACGAATTCGCCGATAAATTGATAAAATGCTTGGAAAAAGATATTGAATCGATTTATAGCGGAAAATGATTAAAAAATAATTATAAATTGGATTTGTTTTATGATTTTCATGTTGTAAAGCAAATCCATTTATTAAGAGGATAATTTATGAAGGTAACATTGGCTATTATATTATTTTCTTTTATATTTCCTATATCTGCACTTTTTTTTATAAGAACATTGTATTTTTTAGGTAGTGTTTCTCTTATTTATTTTATAAGTTTTTGCTTTTCTATTTTTATTACTTATTTAATTTTCAAATTATGGAATAAACATAAATATGAAAAATTAGAAGAAGAGCGTATAATTCAAGCGGAAAAAGAAAAAGAAGAAAGAAATCGTAGATACAAAGAACTGGAAGAGGAGCGTCAAAAAATTGCAAAAGAAAAAGAGGAAGAAAGAATACGCAAAGCCAAAGAAGAGGAAGAAGAGAGAATACGACAAGAGGAAGAAAAAAAGCGCGTTTCTAAAGAAATTGAAGATATTATAAAAAATAAAAGATTTTTACAAACTTCTTTAGATAATGCTTTAGGAGGAGAAGAGAATTGTTATATAAATATAAATAATACGGGATGGTATGAGCCAAGAAAAGAAGGCGGGCGAGATATTTATAAAGAAATTTACAGAGGCAATTTATATATAACAAATGAGAAAATAATTTTAACGACAAATAGCGAAACAAAAAATATATCTTTAGGCGAAATTGTAGAAACTATAGAAGGAAAAAATGTAATAGAAATAAGAAAAATAAAAGGTAAAAATGTTTTGTTTGGGGCAATGACTAAAACAAATATTTATAGCATATTAATTTTTATTAAAGAAATTAAAAAAATTAAAGAATTGGGATATATTTATAAAGAGTTTTATAGCAATAAAAGAGGCTTAAATTATCGTATAGAAATTTATGCGGAAAATGAAATCTGTAAACTTCAAATTTATTCCGAACAGGAGGATACGGCTAACGATGAAAATCCGCCTGAATGCACGGAAAAATGGGAACAAGATAATAAAGATATAAAGGCATGGCTTGAAAAACATAATTTATTTGAAGGGTTTGATTTTGAAGATGAATATTATAGATGGACTATAAAATTTAAATTCCCTTATGAATATACAAATTTATACGATTTAAAAGAAAAATTAATAAAATTATTGAAAGAAGATATCGAATCGATTTATAGCGGAAATTAATTTTATACTTTTATTGTTTATTAAAAAATTCGTTTGAAAACTCTGAGAATTTAATTTTATATTTAATAACTTCAAACAAATTCAATATAAAAAGCTACCGAGTCAATTAAACAGGGTAGCTTTTATTATTTTTTATCTACTTTAATTTAAATCAATTTCTATAAGGCGAAATATCCCTCAGCCTTGCGACTATTTTCTCCAAAGCGTCCGCAGTATAAATTATCTCGTCCATAGTATTGTCAAGCGATAACGAAAACCTTGTAGAACTATGAGCGTATTCGAACGGAACTCCCATAGCCTGCAAAACGGGGGAAGGCTCTAAAGTGCCAGAAGAACATGCGCTTCCGCTCGATGTGCATATTCCGTAGCCGTCAAGCAGTAATAAAACCGACTCTCCTTCGATATTTTTGAAACTTATATTTGTCGTATTGCTTACTCTGTTCGCGTTTTTCCCGTTGATTTTTATATCGCCTATTCTTTTTGAAACTTCTTCTTCGAGTTTATCTCTCAATTTTGAAGTATGTTCGTTAAATTTTGGAAGTTCCGATTTCACCATAGAACATGCTTTGCCGAGTCCGACAATATAAGGGACATTTTCCGTTCCAGCTCTTCGTCCTCTCTCCTGATGTCCGCCCGTTTGAACTACTCTTAATTTAGTTCCGTTTTTTATATATAACGCGCCTATTCCTTTCGGGGCATGTATTTTATGTCCCGCTATCGTAAGCATGTCTATATAAGGTTCGTTTTTCATGTTGAGAGGAATTTTACCAGCGGCTTGAACGGCGTCCACATGCAAAACCGCTCCCGCGCTTTTTACTATCTCTCCTATTTCTTTAATAGGAAAAATTACGCCCGTCTCGTTATTTGCATACATTATCGAAACTATGGCGGTATTTTCGTTTACGCTTCTTTTCAATTCTTCCAAATCTATATTTCCGTCACTATCGACATTCAAAAGAGTTATTCTATATCCTAATCTCTCCAAAGATTTGCAAGTTTCAATAACCGCGGGATGTTCGACTTTCGTGGTTATGATATGGTTTTTAGTCGGATACGCTTCAATCGTTCCTCTTATAGCCATATTGTCGCCTTCGCTTCCGCAAGAGACAAAACAAACTTCAATCGGCTGACATCCCAAAAAATCGGCTACTTCTCCTCTCGCGTTTTCCATCTCTTTATGAACGATTCCCGCCGAACTATACATGCTCGAAGGATTAAAATATTTTTCTTTGAAATACGGAAGCATTGCCTCCAAAACTTCTTCATACACTCTCGTTGTGGCGTTATTATCCATATAAATTAATTTTTTATTTTCCATTTTTCTGCTCCAATCGAAATTAAAAATTTAAACCGAAAATCAAACTTCCACAACTTCCAAATCTTTATTTACTATCTCTTTAATTTTAGGTTCGACAAAACCTTTTAAAGTATTTTTGGAAGCGAAACATGAAGAACAAGCGCCCTTAAAAGAAATTATAACTTTATTTCCGTCAACATCGACAAGTTTACAACTTCCGCCGTCCATTTTAAGCATTGGATTAATAACCGTTTCCAAAGCCTCTTCGATTTTTTTTACTTTTTGAACTGTCGTTAAAGGAGCGTTTGCCGCAAGTCTTTCTCTTTCGGCAAGCTCTTCGTTTAAAATATCTTCCAATTTTACTTTACAAGCGCCGCATCCTCCTCCAGCTTTCGTATAAAAAGTTATCTCTTCAACGGTATTCAAATTATTTTCTCTTATCGCTCTTTTTATTTTTGTGTCGGTTACTCCGAAACATTTGCAAACTATAGCGCCTTCGTCATGCTCATCGTCTTCGGTTGTTATTCCTCGATAGTTATTTATCGCTTTCTCCAAAGTTTCCATTCCCATTACCGAACAATGCATTTTTTCTTCGGGTAATCCTCCCAATTCTTCGGCTATATCTCTATTCGTAATATTTTTAGCTTCGTCAAGAGTTTTGCCTTTTATCATTTCGGTAAGAATGCTGCTGCTCGCTATCGCCGATGCGCAACCGAAAGTTTGAAATTTTGCATCAGTTATTTTTTCCGTAGCCTTATCTATTTTTAAAGTAAGTTTCAAAGCGTCTCCGCAAACTATACTTCCAGTCATAGCTTCGGCATCTGGATTTTCTATTTCCCCGACATTTCTTGGATTGATAAAATGGTCCTTAACTTTATCGGTGTATTCCCACATAATTTACCTCCATAAAATTTAGTAAAAATATTTTAAAGTTATTACCGAAACAAATAATTATTTATTTATTTCGTCCAAAAGATGTTGTATGTTTCCTTGACAACCTCCGCAGCCCGTTCCAGCTTTAGTCGCCTCGCCAACTTCTTCAACGGTTTTTAATTTTTTAGAGATTATTGCCTCTCTAACTTCGCTTTCCGTTAATCCCATACAGAAACATAATTTTTTATCGTCTGCCATCGTTTTATTCTCCTATTGTTTTAAATTTTTTTTAATATAAATTAAATTTATAAAATAGAAAAATACGATTTCGTAATATAACTATTTTATAACCTTCAACTGTTAGAAAATTATAACATTTTTAAGAATAAATATCAAGTGTTATAATTTATAAAATAGTAATTATTCTTATTTACAATTTTTTTAATTATAAATTAGTTATTAAAATTTTCAATCGAAACTATCA
>NZ_JBNMIZ010000096.1:0-9580 GCF_050873525.1 Brachyspira sp.
GATAATTATAATGATTTTTTAAAATTATATACCAAAAATCTTGTAGAGGATTCTAAAATATCCTCTGAAATAAATTCGGAGCATATAAATTTATGGCATGATATTTTAAAAGAAAATAATATTTAAATAATATAGCTATATTGTTAATGATAAAAAATATAATATAATACATTTTTAAGAGGTTAAAATACAATGAAAAAAACCGTTTTATTAAAAATTTCAGGCGAGGCTTTGCTCGGACAAAAAGATTACGGAATAGACAATAATGTAGTAGACAGAATAGCTTTGGAAATGAAAGAAGCTGGAAACGACACTCAAATTGCGGTTGTAGTCGGCGGCGGAAATATATTCAGGGGAATGCAGCTTTCCAATAAAACGGGAATGATTAGAGCGACTGCGGACTCGATGGGAATGCTTGCCACTATAATGAACGCTATTGCCTTGAAAGACAGATTCATGGCGGCGGGAACTCCGACTCAAATACTTTCGGCATTTAATATCGAAGGCATGATTGAAGGATTTGAAAGAGATAAAGCGATAAGAATATTGGAGAGGGGAAATGTTTTGATAATAGCTGGCGGAACTTCAAACCCTTATTTTACCACCGACAGCACGGCAATTTTAAGGGCTTTGGAAATAGGCGCTTCAATTGTATTGAAAGGAACTAATGTTGACGGCGTTTACGATAAGGACCCGAAAACCAACGAAGACGCTAAAATGTATAAAGAAATTACTTTCAGAGAGGCTTTGAATAAAAATTTGCGAGTTATGGATATGACGGCTTTCGCAATGGCTAACGATAACAATATGCCGATAAGAGTTTTCAATATGAATAAAATGGGAAATATCACAAAAGCGATTTCGGGGGAAAATATAGGAACTTATGTGCATAATTGATTAAATATATAATAAAAAAGTTTTAGTTTATGAAGTCTAACATTAGAAAAACCAAAGATATAAACTAAATAAGAAGCGAACTTGAAGCTAAATACGGGAAAGAAAAATTAAAAGAAAATATTCTAAAATCCTATAATAAACAATATAAAGATAAAGGAATTTCTTTTGAAAAAGCGGAAGAGAATATGCTCCGTTTTATGTATAAGTTTATTAATGATGTCCGCCCTTGAAAAAATCCAAATAATGTATATACTATATATGTATAGAGTATAAGACAATATGTCTGCGGGAGCTAAAAAATGAAACTTGATATTGATAAACTCGAAGCAAAATTAATCGAACGCTACGGCAAGGAAAAATGGGAGAAAAAACTTGACGATTTTTATCAAAAATACCATAGTAAAAATTACGAAAATGCAAGGAGGACGCTAATTTTAGGATTATCAAAATTCATTGCCGAGTCAACGCCGAGCCGAATAATTAAAGACGGAGTAAAAAATGACTGAAAAAGAAAAACAACAATTAGAAAAAGATATTGAAGACGGCAAAGTTGATATAGACGATTTATACGAAAAATATCAATGCTATTTGCCGTATTTACCTACACAGGAAGCAATAGAGAGGCGAGAGGGTAGAAAGTTTACAGATGAAGAATGGAATAAATGGGTAGAAGAAGCTGAAATAAATTTTTTAGACATGCAGGTTAATTTTGACACTAACAGTATAATTAAGGAGAATTAAAAATGCTTGAATTCGTAAAAAAAGACAAATTAGATACTGTTTGCGAAAAAATCAAAAGTATATATATTAAAAAGACTGGCAAGGAAAAAACAAAGTTTTTGGATAATTTCGTTGAAAGATATAAAGATAACGAAATGGTTTACGGCAACGATTTTTATAAAAGCAAGCCCGAGCTTATGTATATAGACGCAATGTTTTTTTGGTTGTCGCATAATAATTTTGCGGGTTCTATCACAAGCGGTGACGATACTTTGGAAGTAGTAGATATAAAAGAATATGAAGCGGAGGATTAAGCATTTTTATTCAATTAAAAATAACTTGACAATAATAACAATAATTACTATAATAATAATTACTAATATTTTTAAGGAGACAAAAATGGAATATAAAAGCAATAATAAAACTCCGAAGCCGATAGAAAAAGAGGAAGAAAACAAATTCGGTAAGCTACCTCCCGAATTAGAAAAATTGGAGAAAGAGTGGACGGTAGAAGATACTATGGCAGCATGCCCATCTTTGACAAGAGAAGAGGCGGAAAGGGCTTGGCGGATGGGTTGGTAAAAAATTTAATTTAAATATATTTTGCATATTTTGATAAAAACTATAAAATGAAAGTTTAAATAAACTTTAAATTTGCAATTAATTTAATTTAATAGTGTAATTAAAGTTAAAATATTCATTAAAAAAATCAAGGAGAACTTTTTCTCCGCCTTTATCGGTAAAGAAATACCGAACAAAACAATCATTCGCCAAAGGCGGGCAGTCGCTAAGTGCTTTAAAAGGTTTATTCTTAATAAGAATATTATAACAGAATAATTTTATTTGTCAAAATGTTTAATTAATAATTTTTGTAAAACCTCACACAGAAGGATAGAATGACATAAAAAATAATAAGAATTTGAATTAATAAATATTCTTCAATCCGCTGTCAATATCGAATATCCAATGTTTATTAAATACTTTTCTGTAGGAATAGCCGAAAGGAAATTTACCGATTGAAACGGCAAAAAATTTATTTCCTTTTGATTTTTGTTTTTCGCATAAATCGATTAAATTGTAAGGCATATCTTCCATCATAAAATCGGACAATACCAAAACATCCGCGTTTCTGAAATCGTCCGTATTCATGATTCTGTTTGACTCGTCAAGCGCTTTATAAATATCAGAACCGCCATGATAACTTAATTTAAGAAAATTTATAAGTTCGTTAAGTCCGTCATATTTTGAAAATTTATAAGAGTAAATTTCCACGCTGAAATTTATTAAATAAATATTTCTGTTTTCGGATAAAGCCTGCATAACGATTTTTAGCATTGTAGCTTTTGCAATATATTCGTTTATTCCTTTCATTGAACCGCTTGTATCGATGCAGATTATTACGGGACCTTTTCCGTCAATATAACCCGCTTTAATTTTCTGTTTTTCTTTTTCGTTAAAAATATAAGAATCTTTATCGAAACACATTAATCTGTTTTCGATATATTTTAATTTAAATAATTTTTCAAAATCTTTATCGCAAAGTAAAGAAAGTTCTTCGGGAACTATATTCTCAATATCTTTTGAAAAATAAATTCCGACTATTTCGTCTTTTGAAGTTATTTTTTTATTGGAATAATTATAAGAGTCTTTGAATTCTATATTATTAATTGCGTTTTCAATATCGACTCTTCTTCCCAGACTTTCGCATATTTTTTCTATGTCTTTGTAATCGTTTATAAAATCAATCCATCTTTTAAGAAGCGAAATATCCTCTTCGGACAATTCGCCGACTCTAAAATCCCAAAGAACGCCAGTTTTTATTCTTAAAATATTCGACATATATTTAAGTTTTTTTAAAAGTTTAATCCAAGATTCCATATCGACAATAAATTTATCTCGCCTGCTTTTAATAATATTCAAAGTCCAATTATTATTTTTATCGTTATAAGATTTTTCCCAAGAAGAGATAATATTCTTTTTTATTATATTCAAATTTTTATCGTTTATTCTGTCAGTCCAAAAATTAGAATCGATATTTTTATCAATTTCTTTGAAACTATTTAAATAATTAATTATTTCATTTTTATTAAAATTTTTATTTTTAATTTTTTTAAAAGCAATATCCAATTCTATTTTATTATTTTGATAAGGATTATTATTTTCTATATATTCTTTTAGTTCTTTTTTCCATTTTGAAATTTTTATTTCAAGTTCGTCTTCGAGTCTCTTATCGTCAATATTTTTAAAAGAACCGTAAAAAACTCCTCGCGCCATTTCTTCCGTTTTTTTAATTTCTTTTTTCGTAATATTATTTATATTTTCCAAAATATTTTTAAATTGTCGCATATTCCATGACTTCGCTTTTTAATTTTTCCGCGTTTAATTTTTCGCTTTCCAAATCTTCAATATGATTTTCAAACATATCGTTTATAATATTAATTTTTTCTTTGGAGATAAAAATATTTTGAGAGACGCTTTTTGTTTTTTCAAAATTATTTTTTGAATCTAAAATTATATTTTCAATTTTTGATATAATCGAATCGATAAGAATTAAATAATTATCTTTTTTTTCTTTATTTACTTTCTTTAATCCATTTTTTCTCATATAAAAGTTTGGTTCAAATTTTGTAAACGGTTCGTAATTTTTTGAAAGTTTATCCGACATTATTCCGTTCATTGAAGTAGCCGAATTGATTTCAACGGAACAAATTTCGCTTTCGTTAAAATTGCATCGAAATTTTTTTGTCGCAAATCGTCCTTGGTCTAATGGGAAAAAATAACCTTTTTTATTCATGTTTTTTAGCGGAATATAAATTATCGTATCTGCGGAATTTCCGTATTCGTCAACTTTAATATTCAAAGTTTTTGCAATATATAATTTATCGTCAATATTTTCCGTATCGTAAGTTTTCTCCAAATTATAAAATGCGTTTTCAATATCCGATTTTAAAGATTCAAAATTTTCTTTCCAATTTTCAATATCCGAATTTTTAAAACTATAAGAAATTCTAATAGCGTTTTCCACAATTTTTTTAACCGCTTCTATATGCTCTTCCAAACTCCATAAACAATTATCCAAAATCAAAGTTTCGTAAATATCGACTTCATTTTTGTCGTTCAAATACGCGGCGGTTTTCATCAAATAAGAAATATTTTGCCATCTTCTATCCGAAATATATATTGGAATGTCTTTATTGTCTTCGTTAAATTTTTCTATCGAAAGTTTTATCGTGTGAATAATATTAAGAACGATTTTTGAAATTTTTATTTTATTAATTTCTTCGCTCATTTTATTCCATTCTTCCGTTGTAATTTTTAATTTTTCGTCTATTTCCACAAAAGGATTTAAACTTGTCATCTCCAAAAGTTTTTCAAAATTATCTCTGTTTTTAAGCGGATAAACCGTAAGCCTCGTTATGAATCTATCGTATAAAGCTTCGAGTCCCTGATTTGGCGGAGGAGTTTCGTTACTTGCGGAAATCAAACCTTTAAGAGGAACTTTTATTTCGTCATAACCATTTTTAAATGTCCGCTCGTTTATAATCGTAAGCAAAGTGTTAAGTATTGCGGGAGTGCTTTTCCAAATTTCGTCTAAAAAAGCAAAATCGCTGTCGGGCAAATAGCCTTTTATTTTTCTAATATATTTATCGTTTTTAAGTTCTTCCAAACTGATTGGACCGAATATATCTTCTGGCGTGCTGAATCTTTGCATCAAATATCCGAAATATTTTGAATCTTTGAAAGCGTAGGAAACTCTTTTCGCTATAAAACTTTTAGCGGTTCCAGGCGGACCGTAAAGAAAAACGGGCTTTCCCGCGATAATGCTTAAAAAAGTCAAAGCGACAATTTCTTTTCTTTCGTATAATCCGAACGATAGTGAAGAAATTATTTTATTTATTCTATCTTTCATTAAAATCCTTTTATTAAAAAATTTAAAATTAAAAATTTTGATTAAAGAATATTTTTTATTATAACATTTTTTATTATTTAATCTATTGACAAACGTTAAAAAATTTAATATAATATTGATATAAATAATTAATTTGTGGAGGCAAAAAATGAAAAATAACAAAAATTACTGTAAATTCGTTAGTCAAGTCAAGTCAAGTCAAGTCAAGTCAAGTCAAGTGCTAAAATTATATCTTTAATCACATTATTAATATTATTATTTTCAATTAGCTGCAAATCAAAACAAGACCCAACGCCTTCTAAAGAAGACCTTGTAGGAACTTGGAAATCCGCATATGAAGACCCATATAATGGAATCAAAAATGAATTTATTCTTAATATTGACAGCGAAGGCAACCTGATTTTTAACTGCGGTTTAGCAAATGATAATTTTAATAGTTTTCATTATAATTTCGCTGGAAAACTTGCAGACACTTTTGAATATCCTTACACAATAGAATTAACTTTTACGGCTTCTTCTCTTTCTTCTATTTCTTGTTATCTTATTACTGGAATGAGTTGGAATGACAAGGTTTCAAAGGTAACGCCAGAATCTCAGATTGGAAAATTTACTTTCCATGATGCATCAACTCTTACTGCTTCCGTTCTTATGCTAGGGACTGATAGCTATGGTGGTGGAAATGTTAATTGGTATTATAAAGGCTTTATAACACTTAATTTTACAAAACAATAATCTATATAAATAAAATTGTTAAAATAAATTTTTTAAGGCATCGCGTTTAACCGCAATGCCTTTTATAATGACTTGTTTTATTAGAACGATTCAAAACCTTCCGTATTGTCTTTAGAATTATTGAAAGTAGAACCAAATTCGCTGTCTTTTGAAACTGTCAGAGTTGGCTTAGTCTCTTCATAACTCTTCTTTAACGGACTTTTTATTGGGCTTTTTACGGGAGTTTGTAAAGGGCTTTTAATCGGACTTATTATTTCTGTAGAAGGTTTAGGTCTTGGAGTAAAAGTTTTTTCCTCTTCTTCCTCTTTTTCTTTATCTTCTTCAATGCTGTCTAATTTTTTTTCTTCGTCAATACTTTTATCTTCTTTTTTTTCTTCAACTTTTTTTTCAGCGACTGTATTATTTTTAGAAAATTCATCCCCTCTTAATTTAAAGAATTGCATCGCATCCAATAATTCTTTTGCCTGAGAGAATAAAGTTTCCGAAGCGGCGGTAGATTCTTCAACCAAAGCGGCGTTTTGCTGGGTAGCCATATCCATTTGAGCGATTGCAATATTTACTTGGTCGACTCCAGCTTGCTGCTCCACCGCGGTTGAACTTAAATCTTGCATTATTTTAGCCGTTTCTTCTATTTGATTTTTCAAGTTTTGGAATATTTCTTTCGATTCTCTTGCCGTTTCTGTAGCCGTTGCCGTTTTTTCTTCCGCATCCGAAACTAAAGCCGTAATATCTTTAACGGACGCTTGAGTGTTTTGAGCCAAATTTCTAACTTCGGATGCCACAACCGCAAATCCTCTTCCTTGTTCGCCCGCTCTTGCCGCTTCGACTGCCGCATTTAACGCGAGTATGTTTGTTTGGAACGCTATTGATTCTATTATTTTTGTAATCGCGCTGATTTTTGAACTCGATTCGTAAACCGCTTCTATATTTTGAGTCGTTTCTTCTATGATTCTTCCCGCTTCTTCTATAGCGTTTCTTGAATTAATCATCATATTATTGCCTTCTACGGTATGGTCTGCGGAAGATTTAATTGTGGAAGCAATTTGTTCCATAGACGAAGCCGTTTCTTCGAGTCCAGATGCTTGACTTTCCGTTCTATCCGATAAATCCACATTTCCCTGTGCGACTTCTTCGGCGGACGATTTTACCATATCCGCGCTGTCGTAAACGATTCTAACTTTTTCATTTAAAACCCATAAAAAGTTATTTATCGCTCTAGCTATCATTCCGAATTCGTCTTTTTTATGAATAAGGAAAGGAGGAACATCCCAGCTCAAATCTCCCTGAGATAATTTGGTTAAA
Source organism: Brachyspira sp. (assembly GCF_050873525.1). GTDB lineage: Bacteria > Spirochaetota > Brachyspiria > Brachyspirales > Brachyspiraceae > Brachyspira. Next base: position 7,562 of record NZ_JBNMIZ010000096.1, read on the forward strand.
TCTTTAGCCAAGGCGCTTAATAATTTCGTTACTTTTCCTATGTATATAAATATAAAAATTGAAGCGAGTATAAGTATCGCTATAGTTCCGATTATCGCGTATCTTACCATAGAATAAATATTTCCAAATAATTCTTTCGATTCTACGCTCATAACTATCGCCCAGTCGGATATCGGCTCTCTGTCAAAAATCGCTATAGAATCGTTTCCGTTGAAAGGAGATTTAAATTCTATAACTCCAGATTCGTTTTCTCTCGTATATTTTATATAATCTGCATCTTGTAAAACTTTGCTTCTTATATGAGACGGAACGGGGTCGGCTATAACCATTCTGTCTTTATCGACTATGAAAGGATGTCCAGAGTTTCCAAATTTTACTAATTCCAATTCTTTATCTATAAAAGAATGCCAATCGACTAAAACTCCAACCGCTCCTATTATATTTCCTAAACTATTTCTAACGGGACTGCATATTGGGATTAGCCATTTATCGTTTTCCAAAGGATAAGGAACCGCCGTATAATACATTGTGGTTTGCCCCGACATGACTTTTGTCCATAATTCCGCATCTATATTTCTAATATCGTAATTAGTGTTTAAAAATACTCCGTTTGCGCTGTCTAATATCGGATAACCTTGAGTATTGAATAATATTAAAGAATATACAACCGAATTGTTTGCCACTATATTTCTCATAACATTTTCCGCCATAACTCTCGTATCTTCGTTATTGATAGCCAAATGATTTCTTATTTCCGCAAATCCCGAAGAAATCGAATCGGATATAACTATCGCTTGATTTAACCAGACATTTATCATTCTCGAATACGCTTTGGTGGTGGATTGAAAGCCGAATATTGCGGAATTTCTTATTCCTCTCGCTCCTATATCTATTATCAATGTAACCAATATTATAGTCATTACCGTTACCAATGTCATAATAAAGAAAGGAATTTTTATTCTCAAGGATTGTAATTTTCTCATTTTAAGCTCCAATGATTTTTTTAATTAATTTATTAATTTTTATATTTTATATAATAATTTTATTTTTATCAAGTAATAGTTTATTGGTTTGATTACCGGAATATTTTTTATTAAAATTCATTTATTAAGATTAGTTTTTTTTATTTTCCGCTTCGCTCTTTCGCAAATATAACGGCGCTAAAGAAAATATATCGTCAAAATCTCCAGCTTTAAATCTGCTTTCGGATAATAGAATTGAATTTGACGCTTTTATTATATTAAAAGAATTATCCAAATTATTTATTTTAAAATTTTTTGAATTATTTTTTAAGTTTTCTAAAAAAAATTCTTTATTTTTGTAAAAACCGTCTCCGCATAAAGTGATAATTTCGTTTTTATTTGAAATCGAATCAATCAAATCAATTATTTCGTTATAAGTTAAATCCAAATTTTCTTTTATTTTTTTATCGTCTTTATAAATATTCGCATAAACGCTTCCTTTTCTTGCCTCGATTAAAGCCAATTTCAAACCGTCAAAAGATTTTATATTTTGATACAAACTCTCCAAACTCGAAATGCCGATTATTTTAATATTTTTAGCATAGCAAATACTTTTTACTGTGGCAAAAGCTATTCTAATCGAAGTGAAAGAACCCGGTCCGATTCCAAGAACTATATAATCGATATTATCCAAAGACAGTTTATTTTCTTTCAAAAAACCGTCCAAAATTGGAAGTAGTTCGCTATTATGATTTTTAACATTTTCTTTATTTATTTCGATTATGGAATCGTCCAATTTTAAAGCTATAGAAAAACTCGAGGATACTGTATCGAAAGAAAGTATATTCATGAAATTAAATTTAAAACCAATCCTTTAAGCCTCATTACTCTATTTGCAATCGCTATATGGTCTTTTTGATTTTTAATTATATCTCTGTATAAAGAATCGAGTTCTTCGTTTATTTTTGAAACCACATTATAAGTTTTTTTATTCATGCTCAAATTTCTAACTCTATAAGCGTCTTTAATCACTTTTTCCACAAGCGCTCTTATTAAA
>NZ_JBNMIZ010000097.1:0-9550 GCF_050873525.1 Brachyspira sp.
TCTATAATAATATATTTTTTATTTTGAAAAACGCTTTTTTTATAATCATAATCGCAGTTTTCTATTCCAATATGATTATATTCAAAATTATCGTCTATTATTCCAACGCTTTCGATAAATTCTGAAATGGAATGTTCGTAGCATCTCGCGTTCATATAAGCCGCTCCGCCAACGCTCCCTGGCAAGCCGAATAAAAATTCCAAACCGCCGAAAGAATTTTTATAAGCATGTTTAACCAAATCGAAAACTTTAGCGCCCGAATATCCTAAAATTCCATCCGAATAATTTTCTATTCTGCTGAAAAATCCAGTGAATATTATTGGAGTTTCTACAATTTCATCGACAAATAATAAATTGCTTCCGCCTCCCAAAACGATATATTTTTTTTGGCGCTCTTCAAAATATTTAAGCAAATCTACAAAACCGTCTATAGTTTCTGGAATATAGAAATTTAAAGCCTTTGCGTTTATTTTAAAATTATTATATTTTTTCAAAGAAATATTTTTTTTATGCAATACTCCTTTTATATTTTCTTTCATTTTATAATCCGTAATGTTTTTAATTATTTTCTGTCCTTTCTTCGATTTTAGCGGTTATGGAATTTTCTTCTCTTTTGAAAACATAAATCTCTTTAAATTTAGTTTCCTGCTTCAACAGAATTTCTTTTTCTTTAACCATTTCCAAAATAGCCAAAAAGAAAGTAACCAATTCTCTTTTTGTAACTCCGTCTTTGAAAAGCATAACGAACGGAAATATTTTATTTTCCGAAAGTTTTATGCGAACCATATCTATAGCATTGTCGATATGGAAATTAGCCATTCCCGACAAAACCGCCAAATCCGTTTCCGAGACGAATTGAATTTTTGCAAAAGAATAAACCAAATCGTAAAGTTTAATATCTTTCCAAGCGATTTCATTATCGTCCGCGTTATTATTTTGAAAGAATTTTACTCTTTCCGTATCTTTTCTTTCAAAAATCGAATCGGAAATTTCCTGCAATTTATCAAGCTCTTCCGAAACAATTTTATATCTTTGAAATTCTAGCATCTGTTCGACAATTTCAAATTTCAATCTGTCGGTAAATTTATCCTCGTCCATATCATGCGGGAGCAGCATTTTAGATTTATATAAATGAAACTCCGAAGCGACAAGCAAAAAATCTCCCGTATAATTTAGATTCAAAGCCGCCTGTTTTTTCAAATATTCTATAAACTGGTCAATAATTTCTAAAATAGAAACTTCGTATATATTTTTTTCGCTTCTTTTAAGCATATCGAAAAGGATTGACAAAGGTCCTTCGTAATCTATGCTCGACAAAGAAACTTTAAATTCTTCAAAATTCGTTTTTTCAGTGTTTGATATTTCATTTTCCATAATGATTTATATTATTATAATAAATGACAAATTTTATTTATCTTCCGATGAAGGAACTACAGCCAAATCGCTTACTCTTGCGCCGTCCGATATATTGACTATTTTTACTCCTTTAGCGTTTCGTCCAAGTTCTGGTATCGAGTTCGCTTTGATTTTTATAGTCATATCGTCCGTTGTCACAACCATTATCTCGTCTTTATCTCCAACCGTTTTTACGCTAACGACTTTTCCCGTTCTATTATCGAGTTTGATATAAATCTGTCCATGTCCGCCTCTGCCTTTAACATTAAACTGTTTTGAAGATAATCTTTTTCCTATTCCGTTTTCGGTTATAACTATCAAAGATTCGCCTTTATGAATTCCGTTTCCAGATACACAAATATCGTCTCCCGAAAGCGTTATTCCCTTGACTCCGCCTGCCGCTCTTCCCATATTTCTAACTTTTTGCTCGTTTATTCTCAAAGCGAGTCCCGAGTCGGTAGTCATAATGAAATCGTCTCCCGTTTGAATTGCCGAAACTGCGACAAGCTCATCGTTATTTTCCAAAGTTAAAGCGAGTATTCCGCGTTTTTTAGCGTTTTCAAGATGTTTCAATTCCATCTTTTTTATCGTTCCTTTTTTCGTCACCATTATAATCGATTGTTTAGGGTCGAAATCGGATACTGTAAAATAGCTTGTAATTTTTTCATCTGGAGCGAGATTAAGAATAAATTTAATGCTCTTTCCTTGCGACAATTTCGTCAAAGCTGGAATTTCATGCACTTTCATCCAGAAAGCTTTTCCTCTGTCGGTAAATATAAATAAATAATCTTTAGTGGAAGCGACAAATAAATGTTCGATATAATGTTCTCCCTGCGATTTTCCGCCTTGAACTCCGACTCCGCCTCTTCCCTGCGTGCGATAACTTGAAGCTGGAACTCTCTTAATGAATCCTTGTGTCGTTATTGAAACGGCAACATCTTCATCATGAATCAAATCTTCTTCGTCTATTTCCGTATCGTTGGTTTTTCCGATGATTTCGCTTTTTCTGTCGTCTCCGTATCTTTCGGATATTTTTTGAAGTTCGTTTTTTATAACCGCCAATATTTTATTTGGATGAGCGAGCAAATCTTCGCAATAGGCGATAAATTCTTTAAGCTCTTTCAATTCTTCTTCTATTTTTAATTTTTCCAAAGCGGTTAATCTTTTAAGCGGCATGTCGAGTATTGCCTGCGCCTGCTTTTCGGACAATTTAAATGTTTTCATTAAAGTATTTCTTGCCGATTCGGTATTTTCGCTTTCTCTTATTATTTGAATTACTTTTTCTATATTAGCCTGCGCTATTAAAAGTCCTTCCAAAATATGCGCTTTCGCTTGAGCCTGCTTAAGGTCGTATTCGGTTCTTTTCGTTATAACATCTACTCTATGTTCTACAAAATATTTAATAAGCTCTTTCAAATTAAGAACTTTAGGCTCTCCGTTAACCAAAGCCAAATTTATTATTCCAAAAGTAGTTTCCAAATCGGTATGTTTGAATAACTGATTCAAAACTATTTGAGTGGCGACTCCTTTTTTAAGTTCTATTACTAATCTTATTCCCGCTCTATTGCTCGATTCGTCTCTTATATCGGATATTCCTTCGATTTTTCCCTGTTTAACGAGTTCGGCAATTTTTTCATGCAAAGTAGTTTTTACCACATTGTAAGGAAGTTCTTTGACTATTATCGCTTCTCTGTCTTTTTTTATTTCTTCAATTTCGAGTCGCGCTCTTAATTTTATTCTTCCTTTTCCCGTAGTATATGCTTCTTTGATTCCTTCTTTTCCGTATATTATTCCAGCGGTTGGAAAATCTGGACCTTGAACATATTTCATTAAATCTTTTATTTCCGCGTTTTGATGGTCTATATAATAAAAAATAGCGTTAATTACCTCTCTTAAATTATGAGGAGGCATGTTCGTAGCCATACCGATTGCAATTCCCATACTTCCGTTTACAAGCAGTTGAGGAACTGTCGCGGGCAAAACCGATGGCTCTGTCCTCGAATCGTCAAAATTAGGAACGAATCTAACCGTATCTTTTTCTATATCGTTTAACATTTCTTCGGCAAAACGAGTCATTCTCGCTTCCGTATAACGCATAGCCGCTGGAGGGTCATCGTCCACAGAACCGAAATTTCCCTGTCCGTCCACGAGTAAATATCTCATAGCGAAATCCTGCGCCATTCTAACCATAGTTCCGTAAACTGCGGAATCCCCATGCGGATGGTATCGTGCTAAAACTTCTCCGACTGTAGCCGCCGACTTTTTATAAGGTTTATCATGCGTAAGGTTCGCGTCATACATTGCGTATAATATTCTTCTATGAACGGGCTTCAAACCGTCTCTAACATCTGGAAGCGCCCTTGAAACTATTACGCTCATTGAATATGTTAAATATGATTCTTCCATTTCTTTTTCTATAGATATACGACTTACTCTTTTAAGTATATCTTTCGTAAGTGTGGAATACTGCCTCTCTTCCGCTCCGTTATTATCTTTTCCGTTATTTTTCTTTACCGCCATTTCTTTACATCCTTAAAATATTTAAAAAATATTATATCATTAAATTATATAATTATCAATATAAAATAATGTTTATCTTAAAAGAGATAGTTTTTTAAGGTTTGTTTGATTAAGTTTTTTATTTTTAATTTTCCAATTTATATTTATTCGTTAGTTTTTAGGCAGATTTCTCAAAAAATTTTGTTTAACTATTATCATAACAATATTAAACAAAAGGAGTTATTATGTCTGGAAACGCCAATATAATAGTAATCGAGGGAAGACTTACGAGAGACCCAAATTTTATGAAAACGAAAAATGGAAAATCGTTATGCAAATTTAGTATCGCAAACAACAGATATTATTATATCAACGGAAGTTTGCAAAAGGAAGTTTATTTTTTCGATTTGATAAGCTGGGGATATAACGCCGAAAGAGTCGCGTCAAATTTGAAAAAAGGAAGTCATATTTTGGTAAGCGGAGAATTGAGACAGAATTCTTATTTCACGAAAGAAGGAAATAAAAGAAATTCGATTTATATACTCGCTTTAGAAATTAAAACTTTGAGCAAAAAATCGTTGGATAATAACGGAGAAATTGCAAATAATCAAACGGTATCGAATATTATTGACGAGAATATGGAGCAAGCGTTTTAGATTTTTCTAAAATATCAAATAATTCTTCGTCAATTATTTTAATGTCTTTGTCGGTATCGATATGATAAATAAAAGGCTCGTTGAAGGAATGGAATATTTTATCGACTTTTTTTAAATATGTTTCGTTTTCAAATCTGTCGGCGATTCCTCTTTTGGATATTATTCTGTTTAGGGCAATATCTATGGGAAGATGAAAAATAAAAACTATGTCGGGCTTGATAATAAAATCTTTATGCATATTTATTATTCGATTAATATCTATTCCTTTAGCTCCTTGATATGCGATTGAAGAATAAAAATATCTATCTAAAATAATAAAATATCCTTCTTCTATGGCTGGTTTTATCATCTGTTCTATATGCTCTTTTCTGTCTTCGATAAATAAAGATAATTCTTCTTCCGCGTCCAAATTTTCGGACATCATGCTATCTCTTAATTTAGCCCCATAACGCGAATGAGTAGGCTCGAAAGTGTAAATTGATTTTATATTTATAGAATTTAATTTTTCTGTAAGATTTTTTGCGCAGGTAGATTTGCCCGAACCGTCAATTCCTTCTATAACTATCAATTTGCCTTTCATTTTTTATTTTCCAAAATTTAAAATTATCTTATTTTTAAAGTCGCTATTCCAATTATTGCCGCTATTATTCCAAGTATATAAAATCTAAAAACGACTTGAGTTTCTTTCCAGCCCGATTTTTCAAAATGATGATGGATTGGCGCCATTTTAAAAATTCTTTTCTTAAACATTTTATAATAAAATACTTGCAGAACTACGCTGAAAGCTTCGGCAACATAAACCGCACCGATAATAATTAAAAGCAATTCATGTTTTATAAATAAAGCTATTATTCCCAAAACTCCGCCGAGCGATAAACTTCCGACATCTCCCATAAATACTTGAGCGGGATGAGCGTTGAACCATAAAAATCCGAGTCCCGCGCCTATCAAAGCTCCGACAAATACCGTAACCTCGCCTGCGTCCGATATGAACGGAATTTTTAAATAAGTCGCCACGAGAGAATTTCCAGATACATAACATAAAACCGCCAAAGCAACCGACATTATTATTAAAAGTCCGATTGCAAGTCCGTCCAAACCGTCCGTTAAATTTACCGCATTACTCATACTAACGACTACAAAAATTGCAAAAGGTATATAGAGAATTTTTAAGTCTATATAAAAAGTATCAAAAAACGGCAAAAATAAAGTGGAAGAAGGAACTTGAGCCACTTTCACGGTTTCAAATACTCCCGCCGATTGATTAAGTTCAAACGACATTAAAAAAGTGGATTTGTCGAAATAATATAAATATATTCCGATTATCGCGCCGACAAAAACTTGAAAAAATATTTTATATTTTCCTGCGAGTCCTTTTGAGTTTTTATATTTTATTTTCAAAAAATCGTCCAAAAATCCAGCTATTGAAAGTATTATTAAAGAAACGGTTAAAAGTATTATTTTTATGTTGTCTAATTTTCCCCATAATAAAACGCTTATCAATATGCTTCCGACAATAAATAAACCGCCCATTGTTGGAGTTCCCGTTTTTGCCAAATGACTTTCGGGACCGTCTTCTCTTATAACCTGCCCGAAATTTAATTTTTTTAATTGTTCTATTATATTTGGAGCGAACATAAAAACCAAAATCAAAGCAGTCGCAACCGCTCCTGCAGTTCTGAAAGTAATATATCTGAATATATTAAATCCGAAAAAAATTTCTCTTAAAGGATAAAAAATTTGATAAAGCATATTATTATAAAAAACCTTTCATTTCTATTTATTTAAAATCTATTCATAAAGTTTATTTCAAATTTAAATATTTTATTAAAATAAAACTATTTTATATATATTATTGCATATTTATTTTTTGTCAATGAAAATTTAATTTTTGAGTTTATAAATAAATTTTAAAATATTTTTATATAAAAATAAACTATGCAAATCCAAAGAATCCGCATAGTTTATTTTTCTTTTTTAATTTAATTAACTAAATATTTTATTTCTAAATTTACCTAATATTTTTAATCCCAATCCCACCAGCATTTAACTTTTGAATCTCTAATCAACTTACCTATCCTTTTTGGAGCTTTCTTTAAATTATTGCAATGAACCATATCTAATTTTTCAAGTCTAGGTAAATTAATAACTTCTTTTGGTATTTCTTTTATTCCGTCTCCATGCAAGTCAAGCCATTTGAGTCTGGCTAAACTTAATATTTCTTTTGGAAATTCTTTTAACTTGTCGCTTCTTATATCAAGCTCTTCGATTCTTTTCAAATTTTCTATTTCTTTAGGCAGCGCTTCTAAATTACAACAATTTAAATTGAGCTTGTTAAGTTTAGTAAAATTTCCAATACTTTTTGGCAACTCTTTTAATACTTTAGAGTGTAAACAAAAATATACGATTTTAAATAAATTTCCTATCTCTTCTGGCAATTCTTTTAATTTATCGCAATGTATTGTAATCCTATAAAGATTAATTAAATTCCCAACTTCTTTTGGCAATTCCTTTAATTTTTGAGAATTAATAAAAAAATGTTTGAGATTAGTTAATTTTCCAATTTCTTTTGGTATTGCTTTTAAATTGCTACCTATCACATTTCGTCCTAATTTAAATATTTGAAGATTTGTTAAATTTCCAATTTCACTTGGCAGTTCTTTTAAGTTGTCGCAGTCAATATAAAATTCTTCAAGATTAATTAATTTACCAATCTCATTCGGTAATTCTTCTAAACTATCGCAACTTATACGAAGTTTTTTAAGATTAATCAGATTTCCAATTTCTTTGGGAAGTTCTTTTAAGTTTTTATATCCTAATTCAAGTTTTTTAAGATTAGTTGAATCCCTAAGCGCTCTTGGTAAGTTTTCTAAATTATTGCAATATATATCAAGTTGTTGAAGATTAACTAGATTTCCAATTTCTTTTGGTAATTCTTTTAAGTTGTCGCAGCCAATATAAAATTCTTTAAGATTAGTTAATTTTCCAATCTCGCTTGGCAACTCTTGTATGTTATCGCAACTTATAAAAAGTTCTTCCATTTTAGATAAATCAAATAACCATTTAGGAATTTCTTTTAAGTTCTCAGATTCTATATATAGTTTTTTAAGATTTTTTGAAATCATAATTTCTTTGGTTAATCGTCTCGCAATATGCAAATGTTCAGAATTATTTTCCACAATATTAACCTTTTTAATGCAATCTAATATATATGAATTTTCATAAACGCCGTTATATTGTATATCAAAAGTTTCAAGCTTAATCAGATTAGTTAATTCATCCGCCAATTCTTTTACGCTATATACATTATTTATAGGAATATATGAACTTTCAGGCTCGATTAATTTTTTTATTTCGTCAGGAATTTTTTTTATATTTGTAAATGCTATATTAATATTTATTAATTCTTTCAAATTGGATATTTCTTTTGGTAATTCTTTTAAATTTCTACAATCTTCTATAGATAGTTTTTTAAGTTTAATTAAATTTCCAATCTCTTTTGGGATGTATTTTAAATTTTCGCACCACTCTATATTAAGGTTTTCAAGATTAACCAAATTACCAATTTCTTTTGGAATATATTTCAAGTTTTTACACCAGTTTATATCAAGACTTTCTAGATTAATTAAATTGAATAATTCTTTAGGCAGTTTATTTAATTTATGTAGCCTCATTATTTCTAATTCTTTGAGATTAACTAAATTGCCAATTTCTTTTGGAATGTATTTCAAATTTTTGCACGAGCTTATCCTAATACTTTCAAGATTAATTAAATTAAATAATTCTTTTGGAAGTTTATTTAATTTATTGCAACTCATTCCTAATTCTTTGAGATTAATTAAATTTGCAATTTCTTTAGGAATATATTTAAAGTTTTCGTCAAAACCTATATTAAGCCTTTTAAGATTAATTAATTTGCATATATATTTTTGAAAATATTTTATATCATTGCAGTGTATTCCAAGTTTTTCAAGTTTTGTCAAATAGGATATTTCATTTGGAAGTTCTTCATTATTGCAAAATATATTAAGAGTTTTAAGATTAATTAAATTTTTTATTTCTTTTGGTATTTCCGTTATTTCTTCACAATTTATTTCAAGATTTTCAAGATTAGATAAATTAAATATCTCTTTAGGCAATTCTTTCAAACCTTTGCATTTTTCTATTTTGAGAGTTTTAAGATTAGTCAAATTTCCTATTTCTTTAGGAATTCCGTTAGGATTTTCAAATTCGCTGTCAATTTCCAAATATTCAAGATTGGTTAAATTTCCAATTTCTTTTGGCAGACATTTTAAAAAGTGAAGTTTTATATTAAGTTCTTTTAAGTTAATTAAATTTCCAATTTCCGCTGGCAATTCGTCTATATCTCCGTTATTGTCATACATATCGAGAGTTTTTAATTTAGATAATTCCAATACTTCTTTTGGGAATTCAAATTCGTCAAAATCATCAAATAATGATAATTCAATATTTTTTATATTGTCTAAATCGTTTATTTTTTTATAAAAACCTTTAAACCGACTAAAATACCTTAAACGAATATTTTCAAGATTCTTTAAATTAAAAATTTCTATAGGAAATTCCTTTAAATTTATTCCCCACAGGCAATATATAAAATTAAAAGTTTTAAGTTTGGTTAAATTGCTTATTCCGTCTGGTAATTTTTCAAAACAATAGTCTTCTATAGTAAGTTCCTTAAGATTAATCAAATTCCAAATATCGTTTGGAATTTCTTCTAAATCATAGCAATCTATATACAAACTCTCAAGATTTACAAGTTTAAAAATCTCGTTCGGAATATAAGAAAAATTCTTTCCCCCAGAATATTCATTTTCAATCGTAAGTTCTTTAATATTTAATAGCTCGTTTATATCTTTGGTTTGCAACTCTTCTATGCCATATTTTTTTGCCCAATTGTATAAATTATTAATTTCTTTGTTTGTTAAATTATTTTGCATTTTAATTTCTCCTGTTTTAATAAAATTTTTTATATATAATAA
>NZ_JBNMIZ010000098.1:0-9521 GCF_050873525.1 Brachyspira sp.
TTAATTAAATTAACGAAAAAAGAAATTTTAAAAGAGAGGGTTAAATGATTAAAAACGGTGCAGTTACGTTACGTTACGTTACGCCAATCATTTAAACTTTCTCGGCTTTTCTATTGCAAAAATCTTTTCATTAAATCAATTTATATTTTGTCCGTTCTTTGCGGATATTTTGGTTTCGATAACTTATTGGGAAAGAAGAAACCCAATTTTGTTATAAATAAAAAATTTTTTCATCAAGGAGTAAAAAAATGAAAAACATTAAAAAAATTCTTCTAATTACGGCAATGACGATGGCGCTCGGAACATCGGCATTTGCGGCAAGCGGTTTCGAGTTTATATTGAATGTGCCTTTTGGAATGAACATTGCATTTCCAAACAGGGAAACTAAAGATTTGGGGCTAGAGAAAAATTACGGAGGATTTGACGCGGGAGTTGAGGCTCAAATCGGATATATGTTCCAAGTCAAAGAAGGTTTCGGAATAAGCATTTTGGCTGAATTGGGTTATATTTGGGATTGGTATAATTATAGCAGCGAAAGCGCAACGGCAACTGGCGGTGGCGGATGGACGCTAGACGGAAGTTATCATAGTTTAAAATTAGGACTACTGCCAAAATTCAATATTGGAGTTGGAAAAGGAACGATAGCTTTAGGAATTGGCGGAGGAGTTAAAATTCCTGCAGTTGCAAATTTAAGGTATGGTTATGGAGTTTGGAATGCAGACCTAAACAGAGAAGACGGTATAGATACGGTAACTCTTAAAAGACAAGATATAGTTGATTTATTCTCTCCTGCCCTTATCGGCTACATGAAATTCACTTTCGATTATTATTTATTCTTCACTGATAAAATCGGCATGAATTTCGGATTCTATTTGGGCGGAAGTTTTGGTCCGAAAGTTAGAGATTTAAAATTGGGCGGAAACGCTTTTGATTTTGGGCTTCAGTTAGGATTTAGATTTGGACCGAAAGCGTAAAAAAATCTTTTTCAATTAAAATATAATTCTAATTCACACATTCAAGCGGGCGGGGAATTCTCCTCGCCCAATTTTTTTAACTTCGTCCGTTGTTTTTTTAAAAGTCGTCATTGCGAGGCTATTTATAGCCGAAGCAATCCAAATATAATTAAATTTCATTTTTTGTGGATTACTTCACTCATTTCATTCGTTCGTAATGACAATTATTTTTGCACCGTCATTTCAATATTATTTATCCCGTCATTGCGAAGGCATAGCCTGAAGCAATCCACTATTAACAAAGTTAAATTTTTAAAATAAAATTTTATTTTAATTGGGTTACTTCGCTTCCTTTCAGTCGCTCGTTCCCGCAGGGACGCCTACGGCGAATAACGGAATAAAAATTCTTTCGTTGTTTTTTATTAAAGGCTCGGTTTTTTATTTTACAATTTACTTTTTGCTACTTTTATAACCTATCGCTTTCGCTATCGTTTCGTCAATAACTACGGTAACATCGCTATGCAGTTTCAAAAAAGTTACAGGGCATTTCGTGGTTATTTTATCGTTCAAAAGCAATTCTTTTATCGCTGACGCTTTATTTTTTCCGATAGCCGCTATAACTATTTTTTTCGCTTTCAATATTCCGCCCATTCCCATACTGAAAGCCTCTTTAGGAACTTGTTTTTCCGATTTGAAATATCTTGAATTCGCTTTTATGGTTTTTGCGTCAAGTTTCACGCATAACGCATCGGCATGCAAAATATCGTTCGGTTCGTTAAACGCTATATGTCCGTTTGGTCCCACTCCCAATAATTGCAAATCTCTCGGGAGTTTATTTATTTTATCGTTAAACTCTTTAAGATTTTTTTCTTTATCTCCGATTCCTTTCGGCACAAAAGTATTTTTCTTTTCTATATTCACATGCTCGAAAAGATTTTTATCCATAAAATATCTGTAGCTCTGTTCGTTTTTTCCGTCAAGCCCTTTATACTCGTCCAAATTTATAGTTTTTACTTTCTTAAAATCTATTTCTTTTTTATTATAAGATTTTATTAAATGAGGATAAACTACTTCGGCAGTTCCTCCAGTGGCAAGTCCCAAAACGGCGTCTTTTTTCACTTTCAATAAATTTATTATTTCCGCCGCAACTTTCATTCCAACTTTATTTCCGTCTTTTGCAATTATAACTTTCATTTTATTTTGTTCCTTTTTTTCATTATTGTTTTTTATTTTATTATTTATTTTTTCGTTTAATTTTTTATTTTCGGTTATTTTTTTATTTTCAATTTGTTCTATTTGATTCGATTCTGCAGGTTTTAAGAGATTAAATATCTCGTCATATAATTCTTTTTCTTTCTCATTATTTATATTTAATCCCGTAATCTTTAAAATAGCGTATTCAAGTTTTTCGCTTTCAAGGATTTTCTTTAATTCCACGCTCTCCGTATCTTCTGGAGTATAAAATTTAAATGCGGAAGCTACGCCTTTAAGCAAATTATCATGTTTCAAATCGTATTCTAAAGTTCCGAGTATTGGCTTTATTAATCTGTCGTTATAAGAAAGTTTACGCATTGGCTCTCTTCCTACTCTAAAAACGGAATCTTTCAAATAAGGATTAAAGAATCTGCTTAATATTTTTTGAATATACGATTCATGCTCGAATCTTCCAAATCCATGCCTTCTTATCAAAACCTCTCCGCTTTCTTCCATCGCTCCATATACGATATTTTTAATTTCGCTATCGTTTATCGCTTCAAATACGGTTTCTTTATTATTTTCCGCTCCCAAATATGCCGTAATAGCATGTCCCGTATTCAAAGTAAATAATTTTCTTTCGATATAAGCGTTCAAATTTTCTTTTAAAGATAAACCTTCAACATAAGGCAAATCTCCTATAAATACCGCTCTGTCGATTATTAAATCGGCAAAATTTTCGCAAGTAACTGTTAAAGGATTTTCGTTTACTATAGTTGGAACTATGCAGTCAATCGCAACATTTGGAAATACTATTTTTTTCTCGCCTTCAATCCATTCTTTAATATTTCCGTCAAGCGCTTCGTAAACGCTTTCTTTCAATTTTGAAGACGCTCCCGTAGTATTTTCGCAAGCCATTATATTTAGCGGATTATTATTTTGACTTTCGTATCTAGCGTTTATTATATTTACGATAAAAGGAGCGATTTTTGGAAGTATATTCACTCCTACCGCCGTAGTTATAATGTCTATTTCGTTAGCCAATTTTTTAATTTCTTCGCTATCTTCTGGCACTTTATCGACATTATCTATTTTTATCGTTTCGTCAAAATCTTTCCCAACCATTCTAACATTATATTCTTTTCTTTCATGTATCATAGAAATAAGTTCAAGATTTACATCCGAAAAATATATTTCATAGCCCGCTTGATGAAATAATCTTCCGATGCAGGCTCTTCCGATATTTCCCGCTCCTATTTGTATCATTTTTTTAGACATTATTTATTCTCCTTTATTTTCTCCAAAACTTCGTTATAAAAATTTTTATCCATAAAATTATTTATACTTAAATGTATTTTATGAGGCATTTTTTCTTTTGCCAAAGTAGTTAACGATTTTTGAGTTATTATTATATCGGCGCTGTCGTCCAAATTGGATATTGCAGAGTTGACTATAGTTATATTTTCAATTCCTTTTTCTTGCGCTAATTTTTTAAGCATAGTCGCTCCCATAGCGCTCGAACCCATACCCGCATCGCAGGCAACTACAATTTTATTAATTTTTATATTATTTTTTAACGCGTCTTCAAAACTAATTTCATTTGCTTGAGATTTAATTTCTTCTTTAATTTCCGTGTTATTGGAATTCAAATTTTTATTCGATTTGCTTTTTTGAATTGCTTCTTCCAAATTTCCTTCCGCTTTAGATTTTCTTACGAATATTGAAGCGAGTAAAAAAGTTATAACCGCAGAAATTAATACACTTCCTATAGTCGCTATAAAACCGCCTTTTGGAGTAACGGCAAGCATAGCTATTATTGAACCTGGAGAAGGCACAGCAGTCAAACCTCCGTTTAATATTAAAGTTGTTAATATTCCGCTCATTCCTCCGATTATCAAAGCGATAATCAATATAGGATTCATTAAAATATAAGGAAAATATATTTCATGAATTCCGCCGAAGAAATGTATTATAGCAGCTCCTGGCGCCGTTGCTTTTGAACCTCCTTTACCGAATATCGAATATGCAAGCAATACTCCGAGTCCCGGTCCTGGATTAGTTTCTATAGTAAAGAATATTGATTTTCCCGCTTCCGTAACTTGCTGAACTCCGATTGGAGAAAATACTCCATGATTTATAGCGTTATTTAAGAAAAATATTTTTGCAGGCTCTACTATAATTGAAACCAAAGGAAGCAATCTTAAATCGACTAATTTTTGAACTCCGCCCGATAAAACATTGCTTATGCTTTCTACGGCTGGTCCTATCAAATATAGAGATATTATCGCCAAAATCATACCTAAAATGCCCGCGGAAAAATTATTTATTAGCATTTCAAATCCCGTAGGAATTTTAGGACTTATAATTTCATCTAATTTCTTTATTAGGAAAGCGCCCAAAGGTCCCGTTATCATTGCTCCCAAAAACATTGGAATACTCGAACCTACTATAACTCCCGCCGCCATTATAGAACCGACTACGCCTCCTCTATGCCCGTAAACCATATTTCCGCCCGAATAAGCTATAAGAATAGGCAATAAATATGTTAGCATAGGACTTACAAGTTTATTTAAAGTCTCGTTTGGAAACCATCCAGTCGGTATAAAAAACGCAGTTATCAATCCCCAAGCTATGAAAGCTCCTATATTGGGCTGAACCATATTGCTTAAATATCTTCCAAATTTTTGTATCTTGTCAAGATTCATACAATACCTCTTGAAATTTAATTTTTATTATTATACCATATACAAAATTTATTATCAAATATATTTTAAAATGTATTATATTTAGGTTTTAATTATGAATAAAATTAAATTGGAAGCGGCGATATTCGATTTTGACGGCACATTAGTCGACAGCGAAACTCTTTATACAAAATCTTTGATTACGACTGCAAATAAAATGAATGTTCTTCAGGATGTAGATTTTGAATCTATGGCGGGCTATCAAACGCAGGATATGTATAATATTTTAATTAAGTCTCATTATGTTCCAGATAATTTTTTTGATGAAACGGCAAATTATTTCCATAAAATTATAGAAACCGATTTGGAAACTTTTGACGGAGTAATGGAAACTCTTGAAAGATTAAAAAATATAAATATCGTCATAGCCTCGAATAGCGATATTGATTATGTAAAAAATATATCGAATAAAAAAAGTTTTTCTAAATATATTAAAGATTATTCCTGCCATAACGAAAAATTAAAAGCTAAACCCGAACCAGATTTATTTTTGAACGCTTTTGAAACTTTGAAAAAATTAAATAACAATCTCAAAAAAGAAAATGTTTTAATATTCGAAGACAGTTTAGCGGGAGTCGAAGGCGCTAAAAAAACGGGAATAAAAATTGCGGCAATAACGAACAGCTACGGTAAAGAAGAATTATTAGAAAAAGGAGCGGATATAATTCTTAATAAAATAAATCAAATATTCGATTATATAGAAATTAATTAATTAGTCCTCATTAAATTTTATAGGTTTATAAGCCGAAATTCATATATAATGAGGGCGAAAATGACCGAGCAAAAATATTATTATAAATCCACGACAAAAAAAGAGTTCGATTGTATAAAGGACGATGAAAAACTTATAGAAACTTTAGCCGATAAAGGTTATACTGTTTATTCGGTTAGGCAAAAAACTAATCAGTTAATTCCTTATCATGAGCATCCTACGGAAGAGATGGTAATCGTTCTTACGGGAAAAGTTAGATATTCTGTGGAAGAAGAAATTGTCGATGTGGAAGAAGGCGAAATTATAAGAGTGAAACCTCATTCGGTTCATTCAATGGTTGGTATGGCGGAAAATGGAATATCGAATTTATTACTGGTTTTTATTTAAATAATTCTTCGTTTTCAATATTCGTATTATCGTTAGAATTGTTTTCTATTTCATGGCATAATTTATAGAAATCGCAAAAATTACAATGAGTTCCAAATTTTCTTTCAAAAATTTTATCGTATCTTATATCGTTGATTATCTCGTCAAACCATTCTCTCAAATAATTTGCGGATTCTTGATTAAATTCAACGGTATCAAATTTATCTTCGGCAAAATAATAATAGGACGCGCTCGTGACATTTGATTTCAAACTATTTAAAAGATAAGCGTAAAATTTTAGCTGCATAGTTTTTCTTTCTCGCTCTTCGTTGTCTTCTCCGACATCAAAATATTTATTCGTTTTATAATCTACGATTTGCAAAGTTCCATCCGCGGATAAATCTATTCTGTCGACTCTTCCAAAAAAGATATAATCTTTAAATATATTTTCCATATAATGTTCGGTTAAATACGGGACTTTTTGCCCAAATGAATTATAAAAATTGGAAAGCATATACAATCCTTTTTCTCCCAATTCTTTTTCTTCTTCTCTCGTTTTGAAAAATGCTCTAATTCCGCTTCTTTTCCATGATTCTCTGAATATATTATAAAGATTTTCTATCGAACGGTCTTCCGCTCTTTTTTGATAGAATTCTTTGCAAGTTAAATGAACGATATTTCCAAAAATAAAATATTCGTTGACTTTTCTTTTTTGTTTTTTAAAAAGTTTTTCTATATAAATGTATCTGTATTTTTTCGGACATAGTAAATAAGTTCCCATACTGTATTCGCTGAATTTCTGTAATTTTTTCGTTTCCATAATTATTAAATATTCGCTTAAAATAAATTATTCCGATTTTGTATATTTGTTTAATAAATCTTGTATATCTTTATCTGAAGCAATATCTATCGGTTTTTTATCGTCTAAATTTTTTATATCGGCGTTTGCTTTATAATTAATAAGAAGTTCCGCAGCTTTATAACTTTCGGAAGCCGCGGCAAAATGTAGCGCCGTCCATCCGTCATCATCTTGAGCGTCAATATCCGCGTCAAATTTTAAAAGTAAATTCATAACGGAAATTTGATTATTCATAGCAGCCCACATTAAAGGAGTTGTTCCCGTATTGTCCGAAACATTTGAGATATTTTTATTTCTTGCAGAATAAGATTCCAAAATTGCCGAAACCGTTTCCGTATTTCCTCTCGCCGCCGCTATATGTATCGCCATAGCTCCGTCTATATTGTCTTTTGCAAGTATATTCGCTCCATAATTAAGAAGAAGCAAAACTATATCGGAATATCCGTAAAATGAAGCGAGTAATAAAGGAGTTTCACCGTCCGCAAACCATTTTTTACCGTTATTATCCAATATTGTTCCTTCTGGTAAAACTGGATTAATATTTATTTTCTTATGCGAAAGTAATTCTTTGACTATTTCTATTTTATTTACTTGAACGGCTCTATGCAATGCGCTCCAGTTATCTTTATCCGCTATATTTACATCGATTCCAGATTTTACTATTTCCTTTACTTTTTCAATATTTCCATTTTCTATTGCCGAAAAAAATTCCAAAGTATTATCGTTTTGAGAATATAAATTAAATGAAATTATAAAGAAAATTATTAAAATTATTTTAGCGCTTTTGATTTTTTTCATAAAATAATTTTCCTAATCTTTATTTTCTTTATCATTTTCATTTTTATTTATCTCGTTATCCTTATTATTTTTTCTATCTCTATTATTAACTATTCTGCTTATAATCGCATAAATACAAAGAAGTATAAAGCCAGCTATTAACAATTTATTTGTAATGGACATTTTTATCTCCTAATATTTTTAATTTTATAATATATTATAATCAAATTAATTTCAATTTTTATAAATATTTAATTTAAAATAAAAAATTGGGAAATAAATATAATTTACTTCCCAATTCAAAATTTGCTTATTCGTTTTTAATTTTTACCAAGTATCAAGCGGGTCGTCTTCTTCTCTGTAAGTTTCCAAATACATATCCGTTTTGGCTACCAAATTATCGAAATAGACATAGTATTTGCCATAAGAATCTCTTGGGTCTACCTTAATAAATATACCCATAAAGCTAATTCCCTGCTCTCTCTGTCCTCTGAAATCTTCCTGCTTAACATTTGCTGGAACTTGAACCGTTACATTTTTCCATCCTACAAAATTAAGAGAAACATTTCCTATGGATTGCTGTTTTCCATTTATATCGTAAATATAGAAACTCATAGCGTTATTATGATTTCTTCCCGCAACCCAAACGCTTATCTCTTTCGTATAGCCCGGTATTTTTACTGGTCTTGGAGGCGTAATTGAAAAATAAGGATAGCCCGTTCTAAAATATTCTATTTTAGCGCCAAGAACATATCTATTTTCTTCTTCCCCTTCTGCAACCACATCGGCAGGACCGCCTTCTCTGCGAATAATATTTATCAAACCGAAATCTCTTGGTATAGAACCTTGCCAAGTGTTGGCAAATTCAAAGTTGTCTATAACAAAATTAGTGATAGATTCGGTAACAAAATTATTATTGCCTTCTTCTCCGTTTTCTTCAGCCGCATCTTGAGCAAATAACAAGAATGCAACGGTTAAAATTAACATTGTTATTAAAATACTTAATCTTTTCATTTTATATTCTCTCCTTTACATTAACTTATTATTGCTCTTCCGTATTTTCGCCTTCGTCTTCGCCGACTACCCTAGCGCCGCCTTCCGTATATTGTTCGGAAGAACTTCCGCCAACTTCTTGTCCAAGAGTAGTTTCGATGTCCGAACCGTCATAAGATTCTCTAAATGTGTCGGTAACAACTTGGAAATAATCCAACAATACCACAAAATTATCCGCTCTTTCTTCAGGCGAAGCCCAGAAACGGAAATTCAAGAATCTTAAACCTTTTGCTCTCGGAACATAAGGTTCGGATTGAGGAATAAAAGTCGGAACCGCCGTGCTTAAATTCTTCCAACCGATATACCTTAAAGAACCCAAAGGCAAAGTATGAGTGTAACCGAGGTAATCGGAAAATAACATCTCAATCGAATAATCGTAATTTCCACCCCATACCCATACATCAAAAGTTTGAGCTTTTCCCGGTATAATTTTCTGAACGGTAGGAACTAAATCAAAGAAGTTATAAGACCTTCTAAAAAACGAAACGCTTACCGATAGCGAATTCGTGGAATTATATCCCTGATTTCCCATACCGAACGGTTTTGTCGCAAATAATCTCATATTCGGATATTTCATTACGACACCGTTTTCATTTGTCCTTTCTCCCGTAAACAAGAAACGACTTCCATTAGATATAGGCTGCCACTCGTCCAATGTTTCAAAGTTGTAGAGTAATCTAGTTTCCATGTAGATACTCGGATTTTGTCCATAAACAATAAACGAACTTATGCTTATGAATAAACAAGCGATTATGAGGCAGCGAGGTATATCCTGCATACTTCTATAAAATTTCATAGCGCACTCTCCTTGATATTTATAGCTAATCAATTATATTTTTTTATTAGTGATAATTATAATATAA
>NZ_JBNMIZ010000099.1:0-9474 GCF_050873525.1 Brachyspira sp.
ACTATACTATATGTATCATGCACAAGTTAACTTTCTATGAATCCGCTTATCTTTTAAGCATATTTAGAAAACCTAAAAACATTAATATAAATACAAATCTTATGTATAAAAGGAGAGACTATGGGAAAAGTATATAAACCCGAAAGTATTCGTAATGTAGCCATTTTAGGGCATGTCGGAAGTGGCAAAACGACTCTAAACGAAGCCTTGCTTTTTAGAGCGAAATGCATCGACAAGAAAGGCGAAGTTGCGAGAGGAACGACCGTAAGCGATTATACGGACGAAGAGATAAAACATAATATGTCGATTCGGACATCTTTAAGTTTTATAGAATGGAAAGACAATAAAATCAATCTGCTTGATATTCCGGGTTCGGGAGATTTCAGCGGAGAGATTAATCCAGCTTTGAGAGTAGCCGAGTCTTGCATTGTCGTTATAGACGCGGAATTTGGAATACAAATCGAAACGGAAAAACATTGGCAGATGGCAAATAATTTCAAAAGACCGCGAATTATTTTCATCAATAAAATCGATAAAGACATGATTAATCATAAAGAACTGCTTGAAAAAATTGAGCATAACTTTAAAGAGCCTCCAGTCGTTCCAATACAAATACCGATGGGAAACGGAAAAGATTTTAAGGGCATAATAGACATTATTTATCATAAAGCTTTTTTCAGAGACGAGAAAGGAAATATTATAGAAAAAGAAATTCCAGAAGAATATTACGAAGAATACAGAGCGACAAGAGATAAATTAAAAGAATTGGTATGCGAAGTTGACGACACTTTAACGGAAAGATTTTTATCGGGAGATAAATTTTCGGACGAAGAATATATAGAAGCGCTAACAAAATCAATATTGCAGTATAAAGTAGTTCCTATATTATTCGGCACATCGCTTAAAGATATTGGAATGGGAGCGGTTTTGGATACGATAATAAGATATATGCCTTCGCCTTCTTATGTTCCAGCGACTAAAGGAAAAAATCCCGTAACAAACGAAGAAGCGGAAAGAACGATATTAGGAAACGACCCTTTTGCGGCATTCGTATTTAGAACGACTATAGACCAATACGCGGGAAGAATATCATTTTTCAAAGTTCGTTCGGGAAGTCTAAAAAGCGGAGATGAAATTTATAATTCGAGGACGGGAAAACGGGAAAAAGTTGCTCATATATATATGGCGAGAGGAAAAAAGCAAACGGAAACGGACGAAATAACGGCAGGAGATATAGGAGTTTTGGCTAAATTATCCGACTGCAAAACTGCCGATACGATAAGCGCTCCATCATCTCCTTTCCAATTTGAAAATTTAAAAATTCCTCAACCGATATTTTTTACCGCTATAAAGATATTGAAAAACGATGTTAAAGCGATGGAAGTATTGGAAACTATATCTCAAGAAGATTTGACTTTTAATGTGGAATTCGACAGCGAAACGAAAGAAACCATAATAAAGGCTATGGGAGATTTGCAAGTTAAATTAGCTTTGGAAAGAGTGATTGCCTTAACTAAAGCGGAAATCGAGCAGAGCGTTCCGAGAGTCGCATATAGAGAAACGATAAGAAAGAAAGCGCAGGCTCAATATAGGCATAAAAAACAGTCGGGCGGAAGCGGACAATTCGGAGAAGTGCATTTGGAAGTTGAACCTTTGCCAAGAGACGGTGGATACGAATTCGTTAACGATATATTCGGAGGCGCTATTCCGAAACAATATATTCCGGGAGTTGAAAAGGGAATTCAAGACGCTTTACAACAGGGACCTTTGGGAAAATATCCTATGGTTGATGTTAAAGTGAGAGTTTATGACGGAAAATATCATGATGTAGACTCAAACGAATTATCTTTCAGAATAGCGGGTTCTATGGCGGCAAAAGAGGCTTTCAAAAACGCTTCTCCAGTTTTATTAGAGCCTATCATGAAAGTAGTCGTATATGTTCCTGAAGAATTTACGGGTTCTATAATGAACGAACTTACGGGAAAAAGAGGGAAAATATTGGGAATGGAAGCGGCTTCGAATACCGTGCAAATGATTAAAGCGGAAGTGCCTTTATCGGAAATGCTTACTTACTCGATAGAAATGAAAGCGTCCACTTCGGGCAGAGGAACTTTTGAAATGGAACATTCGCATTATCAAGAGTTAACGGGACCTTTGGCGGATAAAGTTATAGAAGAAAGAAAGGCTTTATTAGGAGCTTCGGCTTGAATTTAGATTTAAAAACCGATATAAAAAATTTGATATTTTTTGTATTGTATAATATAATAACAAAATACTTAAATAGGAGATTATATGCTCAAAATAATTGACAAAATAATAAAAGAACATGTATTTGAAGATTTGGAATCTACAAACAAAGATTCGCTATTCAAAACTTTAAGCGAAAAAATAGCGGCTATTTCCTCTCCGTCAGCGGACGCGATTTTTGACGCTTTCAAAAAGAGAGAAAACGAATACACGACAAATATTGGAAACGGAGTCGCAGTTCCGCATGGAAGAATTCAAGGATATGGAAAAACCGACATATTCGTAGGATTTCTTAAAGAAGAGATTAATTACGATTCGGATTCGGACGATAACACTCCCGTTAAATTAGTATTTGCCATACTTTCGGACCTTGAAAATCCTCAAGATTATCTTTTGAATTTATCTCAAATATTTTTCTTGGTAAATCAAAAAGAAATACTCGATAAAGTGATGGAAACCAAGAATTTTGACGAACTTCAAAAAGTTTTGGACGCTTTCAAAAAATTGGATGAAAAATTTGAGGCGGAAAAACAGATTAAATTCTTGATAGAATTGGAAAGAGCGGAAATACAAATTAAGGCATACGAGCTTTACAGTTCGACTCATGCTCAACAAAAATCCGATTTGGTTTTGGAAGAGTATAAAAAATATAAAGACACTATTTTAAGCAAAATAGACATATCCGTTTTGGAAAATTACAAAAGAATTAAAGAGAGCAAGGGCGAGGCTTTGGCTAAAATCGACAATTATAAATGCAGCGCCTGCAATGTGGCAATACCGAAAATGACGGTTAATGAAGTAAGAAGACAAAATCAGATAATAATGTGTTTCCATTGCGGAAGAATATTATTTACGACAGATTAAAATTTGATTTTTATTTGATAGTTTCAATGAAAAAAAATAATTTTATAAGAGAGGCTAAAAAGAATCATATTATATTTTTCTTTTTAGCTTTCTTTATTATTTTTATCGCTTCCTGTTCATTAAGTCCAAATTCGGGAATTGAAGATTTTTATAATTTTCCAAATCCTTTTAATTCAAAAGAAAGTTATACGACTTATAGAGTTTCTATAAAAAGCGGAGAGATAATAAACGCCAAATTAGAAATTTATTCGACTTCTGGCGATTTGCTTGACAGTAAAGATTTGACAGTCGATACTGCTGATAAAAAAATTGCGACTTGCATTTGGGCGGGACTTGATAAAAACGGAAAATATTTGCCAGCGGGAGTTTATATTGCAAAAATAACGGTGAAAGATAATCAAGATTCTACTTTTATTGAAGAATTTAGGACTTATATAAAGTAGGTTTAAAAATTGTATCGGCAATTGCTTCGCCGTTGGCTCGCAATGACAATATTTTTCAGACTTCATTGCTAGCTAGGCTATTTATAGCCGAAGCAATCCACTATTTATAAAGTTTAATTTAAAATCAAATTCTATTAATTAGATTACTTCGGGCTTTAGCCTCATTCGTTCACAATGACGAATTCTTAATTCAATTTAAATTCTTAATACATACTTATTTTATTTTAAAAATATTATATAATTAATCAATAAATAATTTAAAATTTTAAGGAATTAAAAATGATAAATGTAAAATTAAATAACGGCGTTGAGATGCCGATTTTGGGTTTTGGAATATATAAAATAACCGACAAAAACGAACTTTATAATGCGGTTAAATGGGCGGTAGAATCGGGCTACAGAAAATTCGATACCGCTCAATTCTACGATAACGAAAAAGAATTGGGCGAAGCTATAAAAAATTCCGCGCTTAAAAGAGAAGAAGTATTTAAATATGGAATACAAATCAAGGTTATAAAAAGGCTATAGAATCTTTTGAAGAGAGTCTTAAAAAATTGAATATGGATTATGTCGATTTGCTTTTAATTCATTGGCCCGGGCAGAAAAAAGAAAGATATTTAGACACTTGGAAAGCTTTGGAAGAAATATATAAAAATAAAAAAGCGAGAGCAATCGGAGTGAGCAATTTTGAAATAAAACATTTAAACGATATTTTTGAAAATTGTTCCGTTCCTCCCGCAGTCAATCAAATTGAAAGACATCCGAATTTGAATCAAAAAGAATTGATAGAATTTTGCAAAAGTAAAAATATGTTTGTCGAAGCTTGGTCGCCGCTCGGAAGAGGAAAATTTATCGAAAACGAAACATTAAAAGAAATAGCGAAAAAATATAATAAAACGGCGGCTCAAATAATATTGAGATGGGATATTGAAAATAAAGTCGTTGCGATTCCGAAATCCGTAAAAAAAGAAAGAATAGAAGAAAATATTAATATATTCGATTTCAAATTGGAAGCGGAAGATATTAAAAAAATAGACGCAATGAATTGTAACGAAAGAACGGGATTTAATCCTTTGGAATTTGATTTTTAAATTTATCCATAGTGGAATGTAAATGCTATTGCGTTTATCGTTTGCATAGTTTCTATTGCTAATTTTTAAATCTTACCATAATGGAATGTAAATGGAGATGTAATTAAAGTAAGAAACGAATGTGTTGTTATTATAAATCTAACCATAGTGGAATGTAAATTGTCCTCCTTATATTGTATCTGGTTTTATATACATTATTGAAAATCTTACCATATTGGAATTAATAGCGGGCAAATAATTCGCTCGCTATTATTTTATATTATAGCTTTTTTTACTGATTAAATAAAACCGCTTTAAAATTAATCGCTATATTATTGGCAACCTCCAAATAACGATTGGCGGCTTTTTCTTCAAATAATTCGTCCAAACTTTCTTTGAATAATCCGAGCCAGACATCGAATAATTTTATATCGAAAGGAAGCAAATTAATATGAGGCAAAACGGGATTTCCCATATATAATTTTTCCCCCAAAAGCATAGTTTTCCAAAATTTTCCTATCTTTTCAATATGCCTTTCCCAAGATTCGTCATCCGTTCCAACCGCTCCGTTAAATATCGGACCCAAATCTTTATGAACTCTTATTTTAGCGTAAAAATTTTTCATTAATTTATCTATACTTTCATCGTTTATTTCGTTATATTTCATTTATATATCCTTAATTTTAATATTTAATATTTAATGTTTAATATTTATAATAATTAATTTTATAATAACTTGAAATTAATTACAAATTCGTTTAATAAAATATTTATAAGATATTAAAAAATAAAAAGCGAAGAGAATTTGTTTCCCTTCGCCTATTTTTTGATTACTAAAAATTAAAAATTATTTTGAATAATCGTAAAAGCCTTTTCCTGTTTTTTGTCCAAGCATACCGCCTCTAACCATTTTTCTAAGAAGCGCGCTTGGACGATATTTAGGGTCGCCCGTTTCTCTTTGAAGAACTTCCATAATCGCTAAAACTATATCGAGTCCGATTAAATCGCCCAAAGCCAAAGGTCCCATTGGATGATTTGCTCCAAGTTTCATAGCGTTATCGATTCCTTCTACAGAAGCCACTCCCATAGAATATAAATCTATAGCTTCGTTAATCATAGGAACGAGTATTCTATTTACCACGAATCCCGCAGTTTCATTAACTTCAACGGGAACTTTTCCTATCTCTTTTGAAATAGTTATGATTTTTTCGGCAACTTCTCTCGGAGTGTTTATTCCCGAAATAACTTCAACCAATTTCATAACGGGAGCTGGATTGAAGAAGTGCATTCCTATAACTGGTCTGCCTATTCCCGCTCCTATTTCCGTGATTGATAGAGAAGAAGTGTTTGAAGAAAATACGCAGTCGGATTTGCAAATTTCATGCAATTCTTTGAATGTCGTTTTCTTTACTTCCATGCTTTCAAAAGCGGCTTCAACTATCAAATCGCAGTCTTTACAGATTTCTTTCAAACCTACGGAAATTTTTGAAACGATTTTATCCGCTTCGCTTCTTTCCATTTTGCCTTTTGCCACTCTTCCGTCAAAACTTTTTACTATTCTTGCCTTGCCGTTAGCCGCGAATTCTTCCGTAATATCGCATAAACAAACTTCATAGCCTTCGGTCATTGCAAAAGCTTGCGCTATTCCAGAACCCATAGCTCCAGCGCCAATTACTCCTACTTTCATTTTTTACTCCTTCGCCAAGGCTAAAGCCCACAGAGTGAGGCGTGCCTCTGGCAGTATTTTTTATATTCTTTTAATTTTTTAAATTTTTAATATTTTATTTTATCTATTTACAAATTGTTCAACTTTTCTTTTTTCCAAGAAAGCCGTCATTCCCTCTATTTGGTCGTCCGTTTCAAAACAGTTTCCAAATAATCTTTCTTCTATTTCAATCGCCTTATCCATATTAACCTGCAAACCGTCATTAATAGCTTTTTTACTATTGCGAACGGCTATAGGCGCGGCGCTTGCTATAGATTTTGCCAATTTTTCCACATTAGCCATAAGTTCGGCTTGAGGATAAACGGCATTAACGAGTCCGATTCTTAAAGCCTCGTCCGCCTTTATATTCTTTCCCGAATATATAAGCTGTTTTGCCATTCCGATTCCCACTATTCTTGGAAGTCTTTGAGTGCCTCCAAATCCCGGAGTTATTCCGAGTCCTACTTCAGGCTGTCCAAATACGGCGTTATCGGAACAAATACGAATATCGCAGCTCATTGCAATTTCGCATCCTCCTCCCAAAGCGAAACCGTTTATAGCGGCTATCACGGGAATTGGAAAAGTTTCTATTTTACGAAAAACTTTATTTCCTTTATCTCCGAATCCTTCGCCTTCGAGTTTACTTAATTTGCTCATTTCGGATATATCGGCGCCCGCAACGAAAGATTTATCTCCCGCTCCCGTTAGTATCAAACATCTTATGGTTTTAATATCAACGGAATCGAAAGTTTTATTCAATTCGTCCAATACTTGAGAGTTTAAAGCGTTCAAAGCCTTTTCTCTCGTAATTGTAATATAGCCAATCATATCCTTTTCTTCATATTTAACGAATTCCATTTATATTGCTATCCTCCAATTTTTTATTTCTTTTTTTATTTTTATGATAGTTTTTATGAAATTTTATAATAAAAAATTATATATTTAACGGGTTTAGCTTTTTAGGATAAAACCAAACCCATTTATAATATTTTATTCTCTTTCAACTATAACCGCGCAACCCATACCGCCGCCTATACATAAAGTGGCAAGTCCTCTTTTCGCTCCTTTAGCTTCCAATTCATGAAGCAAAGTTACGAGTATTCTGCAGCCAGAAGCTCCAACAGGGTGTCCTAAAGCTATAGCGCCTCCGTTAGGATTAAGCTGTTTTTCAACATCTATTCCTAATTCTCTACCTACCGCAACGGATTGAGCGGCAAAAGCTTCGTTAGATTCGATAATATCGAAATCTTTAATCGTTAATCCCGTTTTAGCCAAAAGTTTTTTAGTGGCGGCAACTGGTCCGATTCCCATGATTCTTGGTTCTACTCCGCCCAAACCTCCAGCAACCCAAGTAGCCATAGGTTTAACGCCTAATTCTTTAGCTTTTTCTTCGCTCATAACCACTATAGCGGCAGCTCCATCGTTTATGCTCGAAGAATTACCAGCGGTTACTCTTCCTCCGTCAGGTTTGAAAGCTGGTTTTAATTTTGATAAAGATTCCGCAGTTATTCCAGCTCTTGGTCCTTCGTCAGTATCGAATACTATATCGCCTTTTTTATTTTTAATTGTAACGGGAACTATTTCTTTTTTGAAAGCTCCAGCTTCTATTGCTTTTACTGCTTTTTGTTGAGAGTTTGCAGCGAATTGGTCTAATTCTTCTCTAGTTAGTTTCCAATCATCGCAAACATTTTCAGCCGTTATTCCCATGTGATAATTATTGAAAGCGTCAGTAAGCGCGTCATTAACCATCGTATCTATCAAAGAACCGTTGCCCAATCTATAACCGTATCTTCCGTTTTTCAAAGCGTAAGGAGCGAGAGACATATTTTCAGTTCCGCCTGCAACAACTATATCGGCATTTCCAGCCGCTATCATATTTGCCGCAAGATTAACCGCGTCCAAACCAGAACCGCAAACGACATTTATTGTCATAGCGGGAACTTCTATAGGCAAACCAGCTTTTATTGAACATTGGCGAGCCACATTTTGCCCTTGAGATGCCTGTATAACGCAACCCATATAAACCATGTCCACTTTATTAGCGGGAACATTTGCCCTTTTCAAGGCTTCTTTAATGACTACAGCGCCTAATTCTGCTGCGGGAACGGTGCTTAAAGAACCGCCCATGCTTCCAATAGCCGTGCGACAAGCTCCGGCTAATACTATTTTTTTTGACATATTAAAATCTCCAAGAATTGTTATTTTCATATCGCGTTTTTAGTTTTATACGATATGCTTAATATATAGTATAATACATTTTTTTATCAAATTCAAGTGTTTTATTAAAAAATTTTTGCATTAAATCTTAAACAAATTTTAAACTTTAATTTTTTAATCTCTTGAAATATTTAAACTTTTAAAATATAATTAAATTAAAATTAATCAAAATTAAAAAATATCTATTATAGATAAAGGAGATTTTTATGCCTATAATTTCAGAAGAAACGATTAAACTTCTAAACAATCATTTAAACGAAGAACATTATTCCGCTAATCTTTATTTCAATATGGCGGGCTGGTGTTCAAAACAAGGTTTAAAAGGATGCGCCGCTTTTTTGAATAATCATTCGGCGGAAGAACATACGCATTTGGAAAAACTTAACGAGTTCATTAAAAAAGTAGACGGACAGCCTATTATGGGAGCTATGAAAGAACCCGAACATAATTTTTCATCCGTTGAAGAAGTTTTTGAAAAAATCGTTAAGCATGAACAATATATAACTTCTTTAATCAAAAAACTTGTAAGTAAAGCGATGGACGATAAAGATTATATAACTTTAAAATTTTTAGACTGGTTTGTTAACGAACAACTCGAAGAAGAAAATTTATTCAACGATATTATGGATAAAATTAAAATTCTTGGAGATTTGAAAGGCAGAAATTTATATACATTCGATAAATTCATGTCTAATTTGGATAAAGAAGAACATACTAATTAATATTTACTTCTTAATTTGCGGCATTATATTTTTTATTAATTATATTAAATATGATGCCGTTTTATTTTTTTATGTAGATAGTAGATTGCTTCAGCAGTCGCTTCGCAATGACTGTATTTAAAAGGCTTGCAATGATAGTCCTTTTTACATTGTCATTACGAGGCTATTTATAGCCGAAGTAATCCAATTAAAAATGATAATTATAT
>NZ_JBNMIZ010000100.1:0-9451 GCF_050873525.1 Brachyspira sp.
AATGATTAAACAGTTATTTTTTTATGACATAGAGAGCGAAAATTCAAACGAGTTCGGAGCATTTTTCAAGTTCGACTCTACTATAATTTTTATCTCATCAAATTGTTTGAATTTTTCTCTTGCTAAAAAAATCGTTAAAATATTTATTTTGAGGAATTTTTATGCATAGTAATAGTATAAGAGAAGAAAAAAGATTGCTTAATATTGCATTAAAGTATAGAGAAGAAATAAGTGAAGAAGATTTTAACGCTATCGTTAGTTTATGTTATGGTAGAATAATGGGAAAAAGATTAAATAATTGTATAGATAGAATGATAATTCCAACTTATAATAGAATAATAAAAAGTATGATAAGTAGCTATGCAAAAAAATAATAAAAATAATCATAATGAAAATGTTCTTTCCGAAAAAACTAGCTTAAAAGAAAATAAATCTCAAAACAGCATTATAGAAGAAATTTCTCAATTTTTTTCCGTATCGAGTTCTTTTAATCCTGTTTCAAAACTTTCAGAAGATAATATAAATAAAATGTTGGAAAATTATGATAAACATGATGAAAGAGAATTTGAAGATAAAAAAGGAAAAAGAATTTTTATTATAACGCTTTCAATATTTTTTGGACTTTTAATATTATCAATTTTATTTATATTTAAAGATAATACAGAATTATTAAAAATTATCATTCCTTCAATTATTTCTTTATCCGTTGGAGTTATTGGTGGATACGGTTATGGATACAAAAAAGGAAGAGATGCTGACGATTAAATATGGGAAGCGTGTTTGGGAAAAATATTAAATTAAGTTTGTTCGGCGAGTCGCATGGGGAAGCTATC
Organism: Brachyspira sp.; assembly: GCF_050873525.1. Taxonomy (GTDB): domain Bacteria; phylum Spirochaetota; class Brachyspiria; order Brachyspirales; family Brachyspiraceae; genus Brachyspira. Next base: position 834 of record NZ_JBNMIZ010000100.1, read on the forward strand.
GGCTGCGTTATTGACGGTTTTCCGCATGGAATTAAAATTGACGGCGATTTTATAGAATCCGAAATGGAACGAAGAAGAGCGAAAAATCCTAGCATATCGACTGCAAGAAACGAAAAAGATAAAGTGGAAATTCTTTCGGGATTGCTTGAAAATAAAACTACGGGAATGCCGATATCCGCGATAATAAGAAACGAAAATAAAAGAAGCGGAGATTACTCAAATCTTAAAATAATGCCTCGTCCTTCTCATAGCGATTTTACGGCAATGATACGATATCAAAATTATAACGACATAAGAGGCGGAGGACATTTTTCGGGAAGACTTACCGCTCCTTTAGTATTTGCGGGCGCTTTATGTAAATCGGCTTTGAAAGAAAAATTTAATATAAATATAGCAGCTCATATAAAGCAAATCCACAATATAAAAGATAAATATCCAAATAATAAACTGCCGAGCTATAAAGAATTTATTAAAAATTATAAAAAAGAATTATCCGTATTTGATAACGATGCAATGAACGAAATGATAAAAACAATTAAAGACGCTAAAATGAATATGGATTCTGTCGGCGGAATTATAACTATAGTCGCTTTTAATATTCCTGCGGGATTCGGAGAACCTTTTTATTCTTCGATTGAAAGCAGAATTGCGGAGTCGATTTTTGGAGTTCCCGCGGTTAAAGGAATTGAATTCGGACTCGGATTCGATTTTGTAAATTATAAAGGAAGCGAATGCAACGATACTTATACGATAAAGAATAATAAAATAAAAACGAAAACAAATAATAACGGCGGAATTTTGGGCGGAATTTCAAACGGAATGCCGATTGTCGTCAATGTGGCTATAAAACCGACTCCTTCGATAGCGAAAGAACAATTAACTTTGAATATAAAAACTAAAAAAGAAGATAAACTTATAATTAAAGGAAGGCATGACCCTTGCATTGCGGTTCGGGCAGTTCCCGTATTGGAAGCGGCTTTATCCGTTGCATTGCTCGATTTATGTATCGAAATGAAAGGAAAATTTTTGAAATAAATAAGAAATAAAGAATTATATATTTTTACCGTTAATATTAATAATAATTAAATCAATAAAATAAGTAATTAAGTAATAAAAATGAAAAAAATAATATTTATCATATTTATAATTTTTAGTTTGAATCTTTATTCGAGAGTAGGATTTAAAGAATCCACAATAATTGAAAAAAAAGATTACGGTTATATAGTTTATGCGGAAGATTATTATAGATTATATTCTTTGCCTTCCTATTATTCTGAATACGATATGCTTAAAAATGTAGATTATTTGGAGAGAGCCTTAAATGCGCCATTCGATTTTGTAAACAGAGCGTTAACGATTATAGAAACTGAAAACGCCTATACTCGATATAAAGACTTGATGCATATGCAATTCAATTATCTTATAACTCAAAATTATATTTATATTGCGGGACTTTACGATAAAGAAAATTATTATTTTTACAATTCGCAGTTTGACGAAGATATAAGAAAAAGTTTTGAATACGCGATTTATTTTTATAATTTGGCAAAAGAAAGATGGGCGATTACGAAAGATTTGGCTCAAAAAGTTATGGTTAATAAATCGAAATTGGAAATGGATAATTTAATTGACAAAGCTTATAAAATCGCGCTCGGCGAAATCGATTATAATAAAACGGCGGACAGACAACTAAAACATATAGAAAATATTTTATCTCAAATGAATTGATTAAAATTAAATTATTTACAATGAAAAAATATTATCCTTTGATTGACAAAAATACTAATTTTGACGCCGTGATATTGGGAGACGGAGATTATCCTTTTGCGGAAATTCCTTTAACTATTTTAAGAAACGCGAATTTTATTTGCTGCTGCGATGGAGCGGTTGTAAAACATATTAAAAACGGTGGCAAATTGGACGCGATAGTGGGAGACGGAGATTCGATTCCAGAAAATTTTAAACGGAAATATAAAAACATTTTGCATATAGAAACGGAACAAGAAACTAACGACCAAACTAAAGCGACTCGATTTTGCATTAATAAAGGTTTCAATCGTATAGCTTATATCGGAGCAACGGGCAAAAGAGAAGACCATACATTAGGAAATATTTCGCATCTTATAACTTATCTTAAAGAATATAAAATTGACGCGGTAATGTTAACAGACTATGGCTATTTTGTAGCCTCTCAAGGAAATTCAAAATTCGCTTCTTTCAAAGGACAGCAAATTAGTTTTTTCAATATCGACTGTTCTAAATTTGAATCGAAAGGAACTATATGGGAAACAAGCGCCTATAAATATTGGTGGCAGGGAACTTTAAACGAAGCTTTGGGAGACGAAATTGAAATATTATCGGACGGTTTTTTTTTGGTTTTCAGAACTTATGTAAGTAAAAATGCGGAAAATAATAAATTGCAATGATTAAACTAATTTATTTTCATTCATAATTCATAATTTACTTTATCGGCGTTCCAACTTCGATAAGATTTCCGTCCAAGTCGTAAAACCTTATCACTTTTTGTCCCCAAGTATGCGTCATTAATTTATTAACATATTTTATTTGAGGATATAAAGTTTCAAGTTTTTGAATAAAATCTTCTATATTTTCTTCTTCAAAATATAATTCCGCCGAATTGCTTTCTATAACAACATCTTTGCCTAAAAATTTTTCCCAATACGATTTTTGCTGCAATGCAAGTCTTTCCGTCAAAACCACATTTCCGTCATTATCCGCTATGAGTTTAAGTCCAAATAAATCTTCGTAAAACTTTTTTGATTTTTCAATATCTTCAACGACAATTAGAAAATTTTTTAATTCCATTTTAATTTCCTTTTCTATTTTCTTTTATTTTAAACGGAAATTTTTTATCGAATTCTTCCAATTCTTTTTCATCAACTTTATAACAATCGGGGTCGCTATATATTCCTTTCAGATTTTCGATATTATTATCGTTCAATATTTTAATCATAAAAAACGGCGCTTCTTCGTTTTTATCAAGTCCTTCATAATAGATTTTATATTTGGAACAGCTTTCAAATCCGAACTTTTTATAATAATTTGGATTTCCCGTAATTACTATAGCGTCATATCCTAATTTTTTCGCTTTTTCTATAGTGTAATTTATTAGTTTCTCGCCATAGCCTTTTTTCTGATATTCGGGTAAAACGCTCACGGGACCAAAAATTAAAATCTCTCTTGTATTTCCGTTTTCCAATTTTAAATTTCCTTTCGCGTAAACTATATTTGCGATTATTTTATTTTCGATTTCGATGCAATAATCCAGTTCTTTAACGAAAGATTTGCTTTTTCTCAAATTATGAATTATTAAATGCTCGAAACATCCTTCTCTATATATATTCCAAAAAGCTTCTCTTGTAAGACGCTCGACTTCAAAATAATCTTTTTCTTCTTCCAGTCTTATAATCATATTTTTTCCTTAAATAATTTTTCCGCCAAATTTTTATTTAAAAGCAAATTTGAAATATATTTTCCGTCTTTGAAAATCGCCCAATTATTGAAAACGCATGGCAGATTTTTCGCTTTTTCAATCGTGTCTATTTTTTCAATATTCACTTTAATTTTATTTTCTTTTGCAAATTCTTTCACTTCGATTATGCAGTTTGCTATGAAGGGACATTCATCGCTATAATAAATAGTCCAGTCTTTATTTTTTATTTTCATTTGTTTTGCAGTTTCGTTAAAACGCGGAGATTCTTTTCCAAAGTTCAAAGATAATAATTGATATTCTCCAATACTGTCTACCGTTTCAAATCCAAATTTTTCAAAGAATTTCTTTTCGGATAAATAAGGTTTTTTCTTTTTTGCACTTATGACGCAGATTCCGTTTTTCTTTTGTTTTTTAGCGTCTTCTATCGCGTATTTTAAAAGTTCTTTTCCGTAGCCTTTTCCCTTAAATGAACCCGCAACCCACAAACAGTATATATACATAAAATTATTTCCGCTAACGGGACAAAAAGATTTTTCAAGCGGCGCGTATTCTATAAATACTTTTCCTCTTTCGTTTAATTTTCTAAATATATGTCCGTCTTTTATTCTTTCTTTAAGCCATTCTTTTTTTAATCTCACGCCTTCTTGATGTTTCTTATCCGAAATAGCGCAGCAAATATGTTCGCTTTCGATATTTTCTAAATTCAAATTAATATATTCGTTCATAAAATTTTCTCCATTCCTATTTTTTGAATTTTAAGTCCAATATTTTTGTAGAATCGCATCGCACTGTCGTTTCCTTCCCAAACATTTAAAGTGAGATTATAACAGCCGATTTTTTTCGCATATTCCAAAACATAATCGTATAATTTTTTTCCTATTCCTTTCCCTCTGCAATTTTTATCGACACATAAATCGTCTATATAAAGACTTTTATAATCGCATAAAGAATTTTCGTTATCGTGATTGATTAAAATACAAAAAGCGTAGCCTTCGATTTTTCCATCGCTTTCGTAAACGAATATAGGTTTTTCTTCGTCTTTTATAATTTCTTTCAATTCTTCGTCCGTATATTTCTTGCCGCCAGCTTTGAATAAATCGGGGCGAGCGTCCGAATGCACTTTATGAACTTGATAAAGTAAATTATTAATTTGTTCTATATCTTTTTCATTTGCCAATCTTATCATAAAAATTTTTCTCCTTGCTAAAATTTATTTATTGGTTATAAGATAACTTTCGTCTATAAAATAGTATATTTCTTTTATTGGAACGCTATCGTCAAGTTTAATTGTAAACCAATTCCTTTTATTCATATGATAGCCCGCAAAATATTTTTCATTGTCTATTAAATTTATAATATTATCTCTATTATTTTATCGCTTTCAATTCCTAATTTATTTTCTTCCAAAGATATTAAAAGAGCATACCATTTTTTATTTTCTTTATGACGAAAGACTGCATATTTAGGAAATTTAATCCATAAAAATTCCAATTTATTATTATATTTTTCTTCTACATATTTAATAATTTGCTTTGCCTGTTTGCTTTTAAATATATCAAAAGATTTATCCATTTGAAAATTACTCCTAAATTTATTTATTTTTTATTTAAATTCTATTTTTACAATTTGCATATTAAAAATTTTGTCGGTAAGAATATTTAAAAATTTGTATAATAATCTTATATCTTTTAATTTTCTATAACCGTTCATATAAGATTTGCCAGAAACATTTTCAAAATTATCGCTCCAGCTTTTTAGTTCATTTAAATTATCCGAAATGCAAAAATAAGAACCGACATCTTTTATATCTATCGTTTTTAAAAGTTTTAAAATCATTTTCAATCCTCTTTTATTGCAAGTATCGAAAGCGATAGTTCCGCCGTTAAAATATTCCGACATTTTAACGAAAAGATTTTTAACTTCTTCTTTTTTGAAATAATAAAAAACTCCCGAGGCTACAAAAATTACGCCTTTGTCTTTTTCGATTTTTTCAAACCAAGAATAATCGTTCAAGTCGCAGGCAATATTGAATTCATTGTTCGCTTTTTCCAATAATTCGTCTCTCGTTTTTATAACATCTTCAAAATCCAAATTATAGCCTTTGCATTTTCCGTTATTTACTCTCGAAAATAAATCGCTTAATCCGCAGCCCAAATTGACTACCGAAGCTTCCGCTCGTTTTTCCAAATATTCTTTAATCTCGCATTCCAAATCGAATTCTCTTTGAGCGACTTCCAAAGCTCCATACAATCCAATTGCAGAATTAAAATATTTTTCTTTATCCGAAAAATCGTAATCAATTTTATCGATTATATAGTCGGACATTTTATCTCCAATTAAATCGGGAAATTTTTCTTTCGCTATTTTTCTTGAATATAAAGGTATAATCAAAGTTTCTTGAACCGTATTTTTTTCTATTTTTTGTTTCATGTCAATTCCTTAATTTTTATTTTAGAATTTAATTATATACTAATAAAATAAAAAAGGCATATATAAAATATATACGCCTTTTTATTAAAAATATTGTATTTAGAAAATTTTAATTCTATTCTTTATACGAATAAACGAATTTATGCATAGCCAAAGCGTCATAATAAACATCTTTTAATTTTGGAGATACAAGTAATGGTTCGGTATAAAAATAAATCGGAACTATAGCGAAACTGTTTACAAGCAATTCTTCCGCTTTATGCATAGCGTCCATTCTCACTTTTTGATTTCCCGTAGTCAATGCCGTTTGAATATAAGCGTCATATTGAGCGTTGCTGTAAGAACTATAATTATTTGGGGAATGACTCGTATATAAAGATAAAAAATTTATCGGGTCGTTAAAATCTCCAAACCATCCGCCTCGCGCCATAGTTAGATTTTTATCGTATCTTGTTTGTAAGAATACAGCCCATTCTTCTTGAACTATCTTTGTGTCTATTCCCAAATTTTCTTTCCACATCTGCTGAACCGCTTCGAATATCGCAACATGAAAACCAGGGTCTGCCTTGAATTCAAAAACTGGAAAACCTTTTCCTTCGGGATAGCCCGCTTCCGCCATTAATCTTTTTGCTTCTTCAATATTATTTTGATAATTTTCTGGGCTTATATCAAAGAATCCTCCGCCGATTTCTCTAAAGCTGTCTTTGACATCGACATCTCTTATTCCAAAAGGAACGAAAGCGTTGGCGGGAGTTTCTCCTCCTTTCATTACTTGTTCGACTATATAATTTCTGTCTATAGCCAAAGCGAGCGCCTTACGAATTCTCACATCTTTCAATACTTCGTTTGTAACATTAAAGCAGTAAAAATAAGAGGCAAGCATCGGTTTTATTTGCAATAATCCTTCTTCTTTTAAGTTCGGTATATCTTGAGTCGGAACTACTCGAGCAAAATCTATAGAACCGTCTTTAATTCCCGCAACCGAAGAGTTTTCATTTTGCATTAAAACAAATCTTAATTTTTCTGCGACAACGGAATCGACATTCCAGTAATTTGTATTTTTAATCATTACAATACTGTCATCCTGATTTATTTCTGTTGTTACAAAAGGTCCGTTTCCTATATAAGTTTCTGGATTTAAACTCCAAGTATCGCCGTATTCTTCTATAATATCTCTTCTAACTGGATAAAAAGTTGGAAATGCAACCAAATCCAAAAAGTAAGCCGTTGGAGCTTCCAAAACCACTTCCAAAGTATAATCGTCTATAGCCTTTATTCCTAAACTCTCAACAGGCAAGTTTCCAGCAGTAATATCTTTTGCATTTTTCACTGGTTCATGCTGAAAACTATATTGACTTCCAACCAAAGGGTCTACAACTCTTCTCCAAGTATAAACGAAATCTTCCGCTAAAACGGGTTTGCCATCGCTCCATTTTGCGTTGGTTCTTAAATGGAATATATATCTTGTGCCATCGTCAAACTCTTCCCAGCTTTCCGCAACTCCGCCGACAATATTTCCATTTTTATCCTTTGTTGTTAAACCCTCGAAAGCATGAATAACATAATAACATCCGTCCAGAGCGGTATTCAAACTTGGGTCTATAGTTTTTGGCTGAGGTCCCGCATTAATAGTTATAATCTTATTATTTGACGCGTTTTCTCCGCATGAGATAAAGCATAAAATAAATACCGTAGAAAAAATGATTGATAGAATTGTTTTTATTTTTTTCATTGTAAAATCCTTTTAATTTAAAATTTTAATTGAGTATATTATATGGATTTAATAATCTCTGTCAATAGAAAGAGAATTTAAAATTATTTCCGTCATTTCTATTGCCGAAAAAATTGATATTAATCTTAAAGTAAAATCGCTCATATCGATTCCCGCAAGTATAAATAAAGTCAAAATTATAAACTCGGCTGAATATTTTTTTGAGATAATCGAAGCGCTTAAAAAACTGAATAAAGTAAAAATAAAAGCGACAGTTAAAAAAGCGTAGAATATAAAAGGAAAATTAATCCCGACTCCCAAAGCGTTATAAAAATAAATTATTATCAAATTGTATTTATCAGACATTAATATAAACGAAAATATTACAATCGCCAAACCGAAAATAAAATATTTAATTTTAGTTTTCCAATACTTTGGAATAAAAATTATAATATAAGAAATCATAATTATTATAAAAGATAACGAAGCGACTTTTTCCATATACGAAGTTAAAAATAAAGAAACATAATGAACAATATCGTCATCGACAATTTTATTTATAGAAAACAAAATATAACTAAAATTAGAAAATGCGAGCGCCGTAAAAATAAATATATAAATTCCTCTTTCCAATTCGTTTATATTTTTTAGCAAAATTATCAGGAGCAATGTTTTTATCGTTATAATAAAAGTAAAAATGAAAAACAATAATTCTACAATATTATAAATATTAATATCGCTTATATATAATTTCAAAGTTCCCGTTATCAAAAAAATTATTCCCAAAATTCCGTTTACAATTTGCGAATTAAATAAATAACCGTAGAATTTATAAAATAGAAGCAGAAAAAAAATTATGAATATCGAATAATTGATTATATAATTTATTATATAAATAAAAGAATTTCCGCTTATATCCAAAAATAAAACTCTAAAAAAAAGAAAATTAAAAAGAACGGCTATTAAAAAAATATTAGCCCAAAAGTTGTATTTATTTATAAACGAATTATTATTGTTATTAAT
>NZ_JBNMIZ010000101.1:0-9316 GCF_050873525.1 Brachyspira sp.
CTTTTATAATTATTTCAATATTATATTATTCGGTAACTCAATTTTTACTACCGTCACTATCGATTGATAAATTTAATATAAGTTTGATAGATATATTATATGTTTATTTGTTTTCTTTAATCTCATTTTATCTCTCAAATAAAAAATTAATAATCTCTTATTTGTTTATAATAGTCGCTGTTTTTTCATTTTTCGCAATCGAGCCTTTGGGAATAACGATATTAACGAAACCGATATTTTTTACCGATATGCAGGATTTATATCCTTCGTTAATAGAAGTCCTTCCGTTTTATATGCAGGTAATTACTATAGCGGCGACAATATTATATTTTTCTTCGCTTTTTGTATTCGCTTTATATTTTTTATATAGATTAATTAAAATATTTTTAGCGGACAAGAAAAAAGGAATGATATTATTTTTTATAATAATAATTACGACTTATTTATCGTTTTTCAGACAGGTTAAAATTAATTCTATATATCCAAATTATATTGAAAGAGTAAATAAATTCGGGATAATAAATTCCATAAGTTATAGAATTTCTTTCGACAGAGAAAATAATAAAATAATTGCGAATATTGATAATGTAAAAAATGCAATCGAATTATTAAAAGAAGTTCAAAATGAAAGAGATATTTCCAATTTGATTATGCCTTATGATTTTGAAAATACGAACAAAAGAGATGTGTTTATAATATTCATGGAATCTTTTTACGATTACAGTCATTTTTTGGAATTATTTGATAACGACCCTTTTCCAAAAGAATATAGAGAATGGGCTTCGCAGTCGGCAAAAGTGGGACCAAACGATGGCAACGGAAGTTTATTTGCAAGACTTTCTGGTTTAATTGGAACTTCGCCGATTTATCCAAAAAAACAAAAAACCAAGGTAAATAGCGCTTTGCCTTTTTTAATGAAAGACGCGGGTTATAAAACGATAGCGCTCGAAGAATGCGGAATAACTTTTAATTTGGATAAATTATTTCCAAATATTGGATTTGAAGAAATTATATTTAATTTGGGACTCACAAACATAAAAAATTATATTAAGAATAACGATTTTGAAGAACCGCTGTTTGTTTCGGGATTTACTTTTTTGGGACATGCTGGAAGCCATATAAAAAACGATTTGAATATTTTTGAAAACAATAAAAGATTTGCCGAAAAAATAAATAGAAGAGATAGAAAAGTTTTACTCGAAACTATTGAAAATTCCGTTCAAGCGGCGATTGATATAATTGAAACAAAAAAAATAATTCTTCAAAAATATCCCGATGCGATTATAATTTTTAAGCATGACCATTTATATCCTTATTTGGCGGGAATGATTTATAATTCTTCGATAGACGATAAAACGAAAAAAGAATTTTTTGAAACTTATACGATTAGTCCGCTTTTAATATGGAACGGAAAAAATGGAGCTTTCAAATTGGATGACGGATTTCCGCCAGAAAATATTCCTTTATTTATAGCGGCAAATGCGGGAGTCGATTATATCAATTCCATAATCTCGCTTTTGTATAAAGATAAAACCGACAATATTATAAGATTTTATAATAATTTTTATACGAACGAAAATAACAAAATCGTCAAAATAGAAGTTGGCAAAGAAAGTTTATCATATAAATATAATTATGCTCAAAGAATTTTATCGGAAGATATTTTAAGAGGCGAAAAGTATTTTAACGATTTAATAACTCGATAACGGCGCTTTTTTTATTGCTTTTTTTCAATACGATTGTTATAATAGAATAATTAAAGCAGTTAATAAATAGGAAAAGAAATGTATATAAAGAATCTTAATTTGCATGGATTCAAATCTTTCGCCATAGAAACGAATATAGAATTCAATGAAGGAGTTACAGTTGTTCTCGGACCGAACGGAATAGGAAAAAGTAATATTGTGGAGGCTTTTTTATGGGTTATGGGCGAACAGTCGGCAAGCAGATTAAGAATCGACACTTCAAAAGGACTCGAAAGCGTTATTTTTCATGGAACGGACACGAGAAAACCATCCTCGCTCGCTCAGATAACTTTAACATTGGACAATAAAAGCAAATGGATAAAAAAATACGATAAAGACGAAATTATTGTAACTCGAAAATATTATAGAAAAGGTTTGTCGGAATATTATATAAACGATGAGCAGGTGCGACTCAAAGATATAGTCGATATGTTTTTGGATACGGGACTTGGAAAAAACGCTTACTCTGTTATCAAGCAGGGAACGGTGGCGGAAATTGCCAAACAAAAACCCGAAGAGCGAAGAAGCATAATCGAAAATGCAGCGGGAATAAGCAAATATCTCGAGAGACGAAGAGAAGCTACAAGAAAATTGGAAGAGTCGGAAAGAAATCTTGATAATGTAAAAATAGAGATAAAGAACGCCGAAAAATATTATAAATCATTAAAAGAGCAGGCGGCAAGAACCGAAAAATATTATTCTTTAACTGACGAAAGCAAAAAAATAAGCATAAGCATAAATGTCAATCAGGTAAAAAAATCTAAAATTAATCTCGAAGAACTTATAAAAAATTTGGAAGAATCAAATAATAAAAAATCGGAATTGGAAAAAGAGCTTAAAGATTTGGATAATCAAAAACAAAACGAACTTCTTAAATTTGAAGAAACGAGAAATTTATCAATCGAACTGGATAAGCAGGTTTCTTTAATCGATACGGAACTTACTCATATTGAAAAAATGTCCAATCAGTTAAAAATTCAGCTGGAAAATAAAGATAAAGAAAGAGAAGAAAATATTAACCGAAAAAATATTTTAAATAAAAGAATAGAAGAAAATAAAAATCAAATAAAAGAATTTGAAGACGATATAAAAAATATTATCGAAAATATTGAAAGAACATTAAAAGAACAGGAAATTGAAGAAAATAATATAGCGAAAGAACAAAACAAAATCGCGAGTTTAAATGACGAAATTTCAATATTAACTCAAAATAATCAAAACGCCAATTTGAAAATATCGGACGCTCGAGAGAGACAGCTTGAAGTTATAAATAAAATAATAACGGAAATTGACGAAAAGAAAAAAGATATAATGGGAAATAGTTTTTATCAAAATATCGGAAAGCATGAAGCCGATATTGATATCGGTTTTAATAATCTGTTAAACGCCATCGATTCTAAAATGAATTCCATAAAAGATTTTGAAGATTATAATATATTAAATAATTTTAACGAACTTAATTTTAGTTCGATTTCTGGATTTATAGAAAAATTAAAAGATAATTTGGATAACGAAAAAAATGACGCTTTATTTTTGCAAAGCATATTTAAAGAATATACAAAGATAAAAGACCCGTTTGTAGACTTGCTTTTTGATAAAGAAGGCGCTTATATGCAAAAAGAAAATATCGATAAAGAGATTGCCGAACTTGAAAATTATATTAAAAATAATAACGAGAAAATCGAAGAACTTAACAGCGACATAAAAATAGCGGCGGATAATATTAATAGAGCGAATTCCAATTTGACGACTTTAACTATTGAAAAAGCGAAATACGAAACGAATAAAAAAGCTCTGGAAGACAGAAAAGATATAATAATAAAAAATATAAAAATGGTTGAGGAAGAATTTTTATCTCTTGCCGAAAAAATAAATAAACTTGAAGAAGATTATAAAACGATAGACAAAGAGTTTAAACAGAATAATTTTAATTTCAAAGAACTTGAAAAGAAAAAATCTAAAATGGAAAGCGAATCGAGAATAAAGGCAAACGAAATAAAAAAAGCAGAATCCACATTATCGAATTTTGAAGTCAGTCATTCAAAGAGAGTAAAGCGATTAAACGAAGTAAACGATAATATCGCGAGGATAAGCGAGAGAATAAATCAAACCAACGAAAAAATAAACGATATATATAATCATTTTTACGAAAATTACGCTCTCAATTTGAAAGATTTTGAAAACGAAACCAAAAATTTAATCGATGAAGAAGCTTTTAGAGTCAAATTGAACGCGGTAAAAGATAAGATAAAAAATTTAGGAAATATAAACGAAATGGCTTTGGATGAATATCAGGAGGCAAAAAATCGATTTGAATTTTTAAGCAAACAAAAAGAGGATTTGGAAAAATCTAAAGAAGAAATATTAAAAATTATTTTTGACGCAAATAAAAAAGCGGGAGAGGATTTCTTAAAAACATTCAACGAAATAAATAAAAAATTCTCCGAAACTTTTAAAATATTATTCGGCGGCGGAAACGCGGGATTAAAAATACAAAACGAAGAAGATTTATTAAACAGTCCGATAGATATATTCGCTCAGCCTCCGGGAAAAAGAATGGAAAATATAGTTTCTTATTCTGGAGGCGAACTTACAATGACAGGCTTGGCTTTGGTTTTCGCAATTTTCTTATATCGTCCTTCGCCTTTCTGCATATTGGACGAAGTTGACGCGGCATTGGACGGAGCAAATATTATAAGATTCAAAAATATGGTAAAAGGTTTGTCGGATAAAACTCAATTTTTAATAATCACTCATAACGAAGTATCCGCCACGATTGCGGACGCATATTACGGAATAACTGCAGAGGAAAAAGGCGTTTCAAAAATATTTACCGTTAAAGTAGAGAAAGACGGAACGGTTAATGGAAGTAAAAATCAGCTTGTCGCGGAAAGTTAAAAAAGTTAAATTAAATTTTTGCTTTAGATAAAAAACTTTTCAATATAACAATCGTCAAAAAACCGATTATACTTATTAAAACTATAGTCGCACCTGGTTTTAATCCAAAATAGTAAGAAATAAATATTCCAGCAATTGTCCATAATAAATTAAATAAAACGGAATATATTATAGTTTTTTTATAACTTCCCGCTATTTGCAAAGAAGTCGCTACGGGAATTACAATCATTGAAGAGACGATTAAAGCGCCGACAGTTCTTGCCGATATTGAAATCGTAATCGCGGTTAAAATTGTGAATATAAAATTTATTCTTCTAACGGGAACGCCCGACAATCTCGCGAGTCTTTCGTTAAAAGTTATATAAAAAATTTCTTTATAAAGCAAAATAAATGTTAATATTGAAATCAAACCGATTATAATAATTAATTTCAATTCAAAATCGCTTATCGCCACGATGCTTCCAAATAAAAAACTATTGAAATTGACATTATTTGCCACAAATCCCGAAAGGAGTCCCGCCAAACCAACGCTCAAAGACATTATTATCGCTATCGACATCTCTTCGTATTTTGCAATTTTTTTTCTTATATATTCTATCGACAATGCGGCTAAAATACAAAAAATTACCGAAGCCAAAATTGGATTTATATTAAAAACGAGTCCGAAAGTTATTCCCGCAAGCGAAGTATGAGAGATTGCATCTCCAATCATGGATAATCTTTTTAATACTATAACGACTCCGATGCATGGAATTATGACAGCCAAAATTATTCCAACTAAAAAAGCTCTTCTCATAAATTGAAATTCAAATATTTCCATTAAATCAAATTCCTCCAATATTATTATGCGGATGTTTATGTTTATGCAATAATTCCAATTTAAGCTGTTCTTTATCGAGTTCCATTAAATTTCCTTCTTCAAAGCAGAATATTTTTGAAGAAATTTTTGAAACCATATCAATATCATGTGTCACCATTATTATAGAAATATTTTTATTCTTATTCAAATCGCTTAAAATATTATAAATCATCTCTACCGTTTCTCTATCGACTCCGTTTGTCGGTTCGTCTAAAATAAGGATTTTCGGATTCGCAACTAAAGTTCTCGCTAAAAATACTCTTTGAATCTGCCCGCCCGAAAGTTTTGAAATTGTCCGATTAGAATATTTTTCCATTCCTAAAAGTTCGAGCGATTCTATAACTTTAGCGCGATGATTTTTATTTGGAAATTTAAAAAGTCCAATATCGTAAAACATATTCGACATAACAGTTTCATAAACCGTTGCTGGAAAGTTTAGAATTTTATAATAAGCGTTTTGTTCCAAATAACCGATATTATTCCAGCGATTAAATTTTTTTATATCGTCTCCAAATATTTTTATTTCGCCTTTGTTTTGATTCAATTCTCCCAAAATCAATTTTAAAATCGTGCTTTTGCCCGCTCCGTTCGAGCCTATTATTGAAACGAAATCTCCTTCGTTTACCGAAAAACTTATATTTTTAAGTATATATTCCGAAGTATAGCCGAAATAAATTTTATCAAATTCAATAATCTTATTCATTTAATTAAGTCCGTCAAGTAAAGAGATAAGATTTTTTTCCATAATAGAAAAATAATCTTCTCCCGCTTCAATATTTTTTTCGCTTAAAGATTCTATCGGATTCAAAGTCAATGTTTTAATTTTAGTTTCGTTCGCTATAGAATCTACCAATTTTGAACTTGAAAATTCTTCGTAAAATATTGCGTTCACATTATTATTTTTTATAAATGTTATAATCTCCGCCATAGCTTTCGGGTCGGCTTCGTCTCTTGCAATTGCAATTTGATTCAAAGAATATTCTTCGCAAAAATGCCCGAAGGCTGGATGAGTCAAAACCAAATTTCTATTTTTTATATTCGATAAAGAATTTTTAATTTTATTATCGAGTTCATCCAAACGACTCGCGTATAAATTATAATTCGATTCGTAATAATTTTTATTGTCCGAATCAATTTCTGCCAAACCGTTTTTTATATTTTCCATTTGGATTTTTGCATTTTTAGGCGACAGCCAAAAATGAGCGTCCAAATTATTTTCATTATTTATATTGCTTGAAGAATCGACATATTTTATATTTTGTAAACTCTCTTTAACGGCGTCAATCCAATGCTCCATTCCTCCGCCGTTATAAATAAATAAATCAGCTTTCGATAAATTTGCCATATCTCTTGAAGTTATTTCAAAATCATGAGGTTCGGCTCCCGCTTTTGTCATGTTATAAACGGCAATTTTTTCGCCGCCGATTTTTTTAGTAAAATCGTAAATAGGATAAATGCTCGTATAAATTTGTAATTTGTCCGAAGTTTTTTTATTATCGTTATTATTGCAGGCAAATATTGAAAGCAAAATAATTATTATAAGAAATATATTTTTCATTTAATTAATAAAACCTTTTTAATTTTTTATGAATAATATTATAATTTATAATAATTAAAAAAACAAATAAAAATAACGGACGGCTAAAAACCATCCGTTAATATTAATATTGAGTTTAAATGAAAATTAATCAATCTCTTTAATTTAAATTTACCACCGTTCCGTCATAGAAATTCCAAGTATTCTGCAAACTTTTCATATTCTGTTCTGGCGTTGCAATCGTATCGTCCAAATATAAATATCTCGACAATCTATCGTCCGCTCTCTGACTATACGCCTGAAAACCCGCAAATTTTATCGGTTCGGTATTATTAGTTATAAACGCTTCGCTATTAATTGCAAGAAGCAGCCATTCGTAATTAGACGGAAATAGTTTTGTCATTCCAGATATTCCAGTTCCGCCGTTCCAGAAATATCCCGCGTTCATAACCAGTATTTCAATTCTTCCTTTCTTTCCGCCGTTATCGTATTGAGGTCTAAAATTAAACATTTTATTTACAGCCGCATTTCCAAGTTTATTCGCTTCGTCTCTGCTCATAGCGTAAGTATAAACTCCGCCAACCGTATATGTAGTGTTATAATCTCCTGTGCAAAATACTCCGCCGCGATACATTACTATAGTTCCGCCCTCGAATTTCTTTAATATTTTATTCGGTTGTTTTTCCCAGTAAATATCGCCGTTAGGTTTAAACATCAATTTTGAACCGCTTCCCTCTATATAAAAATTCGTTATTATCCTATTCGTCCAAATCTCGGATAATTTAGCCGTATCTTTATAAGAAACGCTTTCTATTTTATAATAACCGTTTCCATAATTCAATCCTTGAAAATAATGCACATCGTAATAACTATTATCTGGAAATGAAGGACTCACATTAGGATTAGGAGTTTGCGCAGGTTTAGGTTCTGGATTTGGCGCAGGATAACTAGGATTAGCGCTATTAATATTAGTTATAGGAGAATTTATATCGAATAAAGGAATATTTGAATTTATATTATTCTTTGAATTTGTATTAACGGTATTATTTTCTTCCGATACGGCGACTGCAGAATTTGTAGGCAAATTTTTCCTGCCGCATGCCGAAATTCCAAATATGCAAAATAAAACTAATATTATAAATATGATAATCGCTTTTGTTTTGATATTTGTTTTAATAAAGTTTTTTCCTTGTTTCATTATTGAACCTCTTGATATATAATTTTATTAATCTATTTTTAATTTAATTAAATAACGCCTACCCGCGGACTATTCCAGTAATTCCAAGTATTATTTAATGTTCCCATATTATCTTCTGGCGTTTTATCTCCAAAATATTTTTTCAAATTATCGTCCGAACTCTGACTATAAGACTGGAAGCCGAATATTAAATTATAGTTCGATTTATCAACAATAAGAAGATTTTCTTGATGAATATACATGCCGTTTAGACTATAGCCATCCCAAAATTTTCCATGATTTAATACAAATATTTCTATTCTTCCTTTCTTTCCGCCGTTATCGTTATTTCTATTGAATAATAATTTTACTGCCTGACTTCTAGGTCCCCAAGTATTCGCATCCTGTCTGCTTATAGCGTAACTATAAACTCCTCCAATTCCGTAAACTCCGTCATACTTTCCGTCTCTATATTTTATTATAGTTCCGCCTTCAAATGTTTTTAATATTTTACTAGGTTTTTCAGACCAATACAAATCACCGTTAGATTTAAAGCATAATTCTCCGACATAGGCTCTTATAATAAATTTTGAAACTAAATTCGTCCATATTTTTGATAGAGTATCCGTATCTTTATAAGAAACATTTGTTGTTTTACTAATATAATTTCTTCCATTGCCTTCATGATACGCTATATTGCGATAACTATCCGATGGAAATGCAGAATTCATATCAGGATTAGGAGTTGGCGTAGGTTCAGGTTCAGGTGTAGGTTCTGGTTCTGGATTCGGTTTAGGATAACTAGGATTATCGCTTCTAATATTAGTTATAGGAGAGTTTATATCGAATAAAGGAATATTTGAATTTATATTATTCTTTGAATTCGTATTATTGACTATATTACTGTCGTTCAATCTGTCGCCTGCCGAATTTGTAGGCAGATTTTCTCCGCCGCATGCTAAAATTCCAAATATGCAAAATAATGCAAATACTAAAAATAAAATAATCGCTTTTGCTTTGACATTTGTTTTAATAAAAGTTTTTTCTTGTTTCATTTTGAACTCCTTAATTTTTTATAGTCTACACTTATAATATAACAA
>NZ_JBNMIZ010000102.1:0-9294 GCF_050873525.1 Brachyspira sp.
TACAAATCCTTATTTTATTATTAATTAGATTATTATATTTTATTTTTTATATAAAGAAAAAACCCGCTTTTTTTACGATTTTCGCTCTTATAATCTCTTCATAAATATATCTTGTTATAAATACCGCCGTAAACAGATTTATCAAAATACCGAAAAACAGAGTAATCGCAAAACTTTGAACGGGACCGCTTCCGAATATCCAAAGTATTAAGGCAACTATTATTGTCGTTATATTCGAGTCAAATATAGTAGAAAAAGCTCTGTCATAACCCGAAATTATCGCATCGGCAATATTTGATTTTATTCTCAATTCTTCTTTTATTCTTTCAAATATTATTATATTCGCGTCAACCGCCATTCCCATTGTTAAAATCAATCCCGCGATTCCGGGCAAAGTGAGAGTAAATCTTAACGGAGATAAAACCGCTATAACGAGAACAATATTTACAAGCATCGCTATCGTGGCAAGAACTCCAGAAAGTCTATAAATCGCTATCATAAATATCGCAACAAGTATGAAAGCCATAAGTAAAGCCGTAGTTCCCGCTTTTACCGAGTCCGCTCCTATCGACTGTCCGACAACCGCTTCCTCTATAACTTTAACATTCAAAGGCAAAGCTCCTTCTTTCAATATTCTTGCCAAATCCTGCGCTTCTTCTATAGTAAATCTGCCCGTAATAACTCCTCTTCCGCCTCTGATTTCCTGATTTATATTTGGCGCGCTTATAACTCTATCGTCCAAAACTATTGCAAGCATTCTATTTACATTTTGAGCCGTTACCAAAGCGAATTGAGTTGCTCCTTCGTTATTTAGTTCAAAAGAAACATTTGCCTCGCCGAATTCTCCGCCCGTAACATTCGCGTCTATCAAAGCATTTCCTTCAAGTGACGGCTCTTTATTAACTATAACTGGCGCTCCTCTTATTCTTCTTCCGAAATCGTCTTTTTCGCTATAAAAATATAATTGTTTTCCGTATTCTGGAACTTTTGCAAAATTAGTAAAAACTCCCATAACCATATCGTCTTCGTTTATTAAAGCGGTAGATTCTTCGTCAACCAAATTAAAAGTTAAAGCTCCCTGACTCAAAACCACGCTTTTTATTCTGTCGGGGTCCCTCGCACCTGGAAGTTCGACTACTACTCTATCCTCGCCTTGCTTTCTTATTCCGACTTCGCTCACTCCGAATTGGTCTATTCTTCCTCTCAATCTTGAGATTAATCTGTCCATCGCTTCGTTTTTTTCTTCGGCGCTTAAAGATGAAACATTTCTTTCGAGTCGGTTTGCATATTCTTCAAAATCCGCCTGCAAAACTATTCTTATTCCGCCTTGCAAATCGAGTCCCATATTAACCGATTCGTTTCTTAATCTTTTATAAGATTGAACTCTGTCTATATCTTCTTTCGTATAACCTTCGGCAATCATATCGTCCAAAGATAAATTGCTATCTTCTTTTTTATCGGCTGATGTAAAGAAATACCATCTCACAGTTGGAGCTATAAACCATCCCATAATGGCAAGTCCTATTATAATGAAAGCTAATCTTAAATTATGACTCATATTCTATTCCTAAAATTTTATTTTTTTATTTTATAAACATTTTTAATTATTTTTATTTTCTTCTTCCTGCTGGGCTTTTTCCAAATCTTCTTTTAATTGATTCTTATCCTCTTTTTTATCTTCTTTTTTCGGAGGATTTAACATCTCTTCGGTAACGACTGCCGAGATTGAAGATTTGATTATTTCAATTTTTGTATTCTCTCCCAATTTAACTATCGCTACTCTTCCACCTTCTTTATCGGAAACATATTCGGCTACTATTCCGCCCGAAACTATAATTTTATCGCCTTTTTTCAAACTTGCTATGCTTTGCTGCAATTTTTGTTGTTGTTTTTTTTGCGGTCTTATAAGTAAAAAATAGAATATGGCAAATATTGCTACCATCATTCCTATAGACACTAAAGGGCTTCCTCCTGCAGCTTGCCCGCCTTGAGCGTATAATGTGGCTGTGAACATTCTTAAATTACCTCTTTATTTAAATATTTTAATAATATATTATAGTATCAATAATTTATACTTATGTCAATATTTTATTTTAAATTATTTTGATTTTTTTAAAATAATTAATTAAGATTTTTAATATATTTTTAAGGATTTATTATGACTTATAAAGAAATTATTGAAGTGGCGAAAGACTGCATGGGTTTTTGTAAAGCCTGTCCTATATGCAACGGAAAAGTTTGTAAAAATTCTATGCCCGGACCTGGCGCTAAAGGAATAGGAGATGTCGCTATCCGAAACTATGATAAATGGAAAGAGATAAGACTCAATATGGACACTATCGCCGAAAATAAAGATATAGACGCTTCTTTTGAATTATTCGGTAAAAAATTTAAATATCCGATATTTGCGGGACCAGTCGGAGCGGTTCAATTGCATTACGGCGACAAATATACGGAAGAAGAATATAATAATATAATGCTAAAATCCTGCAACGATTCGGGAATTGCCGCTTTCACGGGAGACGGAGTTAATCCAAATGTAATGATTGCCGCTACAACTATGATAAAAGAACAAAACGGCATGGGAATTCCAACGGTTAAACCATGGAATATTGATATTATAAAAGAAAAAATGAAATTAGTGGCAGACTCGAACGCTTTTGCGGTAGCTATGGATATTGACGGAGCGGGACTTCCGTTTTTGAAAAATTTGACTCCGAAGGCTGGAAGCAAAACTATTGAAGAATTAAGAGAGATAAAAGAAATCGCCAAACGCCCTTTTATAATCAAAGGAATAATGACGGCAAAGGGAGCGATTAAGGCGAGAGAATCTGGAGCGGACGCTATAATAGTTTCAAATCATGGCGGAAGAGTTTTAGACCAGTGCGCTTCTACGGCTGAAGTTTTGCCCGAGATAGTTGACGCCGTTGGAGGAACTATAAAAATTCTAGTTGACGGCGGAATAAGGAGCGGAGCGGATATATTGAAAGCGCTGGGAATTGGAGCGGACGGAGTCGTTATAGCAAGGACTTTCGTTATAGCTTTATACGGAGGCGGAGAGAAAGGAGTAAAATCCTATATCAATCAACTTGGCGCGGAATTGGAAGACGCTATGACGATGTGCGGAGTTCATAGTTTGAAAGAAATCAATAGAGATATAGTGAGATTTTAATTTTACATCAAATTTTTATATATGATTTTTTACATTTTATGATATAATAGATTTTATATATAAAACTTAACTATTAAGGAAAGCAGATTATGATAAAAAACAAAGAAAGAGCTTTATGGATATTTTTACTAATTTTTGTGTTGGCGATTTCGTTTTTCAATTTTAAAAGTCCTTCGATTGCAATCGCTCAGCAGGGAAGAGCGCAGTCGGATAACGATTTTTATTATTACAGCAGATTGTTTCAAAAAGTTTTCGCCACGCTTCAGCAGAATTTCGTAGATACGAATAATGTAACTACAAAAAAATTGATGTATGGCGCTATAAAAGGAATGCTCGAAGCAACGGAAGACCCTTTTACTTTTTTACTTGACGAAAAATTAAACGAGGCTTTGAATACGGAAATGTCGGGCAGATACGGCGGAGTCGGACTTTCAATTTCCAAACAGCCCGATAAAGGACTTTTGGTTGTCGCTCCTATAGAGGATGGACCGGGAGAAAAAGCGGGAATACTGCCTGGCGATATAATTACGGCGATTGACGGAAAAAGCACCAAAGATATGGCGGTTGATACGGCGGCAAATATAATGAGAGGAAAAGAAGGAACTAAAGTAACATTGACTATAGTAAGAGACGGAGTTCCAGATTCAATCGAATATCCTTTGACTCGAGCCTTGATAGAAATAAAAAGCGTAAAATATAAAATGCTTGACAATACTATCGGGTATATAAGAATTACTACTTTTGGAGACGACACTTCAAAAGAACTCGACACGGCGCTTAAAGATTTGAAGAAAAGCGGAATGCAAAAATTGATTTTGGATTT
Organism: Brachyspira sp.; assembly: GCF_050873525.1. GTDB lineage: Bacteria > Spirochaetota > Brachyspiria > Brachyspirales > Brachyspiraceae > Brachyspira. The sequence continues at coordinate 3,996 of NZ_JBNMIZ010000102.1, forward strand.
GAGAAATAATCCCGGCGGAAGACTCGATACGGCAATAAATATAGTCGAAGAGTTTTTATCAGACGGAAAAATAGTTTATACGAGAGGAAGAACGAGAAACGAAAATCAGGATTATTTCGCTTCAAGAAAAGGAGACGAATGGACTAAAGGCGATATGCTCGTTTTGGTTAATCAATACAGCGCTTCGGCTTCGGAAATACTCGCTGGAGCATTGCAGGATAATAACAGAGCGAAACTTTTGGGAGAGACAACTTTTGGAAAGTTTAGCGTTCAATATGTGCTTCCGTTGGATTCGAGAGACAATACTTCTTTCAAATTTACCGTAGCCCATTATTATACTCCAAACGGCAGAAGACTTCATGGAAAGGGAATAACTCCCGATTATGTGGTTGTGGAAGAAAAATTAAGCAGTTCCGATATTACCGCATTAACGGAGTTGAGAAAAGGTGGACAAATATCTTCTTATGTAAAAAGATACCCTAACGAAAGTTCGGACGCTTCGGCTTTGCCTAGATTCAAAGAAGAATTGAGAGACAAAAATATTATTCCGAGCGATTATCTATTAGAACGATTAATTTATAACGAACGCAATTTGGGTAATTATAACGAAATAGTAGATATGCGATACGATAAACAATTAAAAGCCGCTATCAATTATCTTGAAACGGGAAAAGAACCTCCGCAGGATAAAGAAGAACCGAGAGAAAACTGGTCTAACGAAAGCGAAGAATAAAAGAGCCATTTAACTTAATCATAATAAAATAAAGAGGTTATTTAGAAATAAATAGCCTCTTTAAATTTTAAATATCTAAAAATATCTAATTTTAAAATTAACTTAATAGCTTATTGTCTCGCCTCTTTCATGAATTTCCATGAATCGTAGTAATTCCGCTTTAACTTCTTCGGAAGTGGAAAGCGAAAGAACTCTTTTGGCAAGCATAGCGCATTCTGGTTTATCCAACGATATAATCATTTTCTTAACTTCTGGAATCGATATTGCCGACATAGAAAATACATCGAGTCCGAGTCCGAAAAGCAAAGGAACGGCAAGCAAATCTCCCGCAAGTTCTCCGCACATAGAAATAATGATTCCGCTTGAATGAGCGCCGTCTATAGCCATTTTTATAGCGATTAAAACGGAAGGATTATAAGGGTCACAAATAGAAGCGATTTTTTCGTTTCCTCTGTCCGCAGCCAAAGTGTATTGAGTCAAATCGTTAGTTCCTATTGAAAAGAAATCGGATTCTCTTGCAAAACTTTCCGATTTGAATACAACCGATGGAGTTTCTATCATTATTCCCAATTCCAAAGCCTCGTTAAAAGCTACATTTTCTTTCATAAGTTCGAGTTTACAGTCGTTAAATATCGCTTTAGCTTTTCGCAGTTCTTCCAACGAAACTATCATTGGAAGCATTATTTTTACTTTTCCGAAAGCGGATGCTCTGAGTAAAGCTCTGAATTGAGTTTTTATAATCGATTGTCTATCCAAACAAATTCTTAAAGCTCGCCAGCCCAAAGCGGGATTTTCTTCAACAGGCATGTCCAAATAAGGCAAATGTTTATCGCCTCCTATATCCATAGTTCTAATTGTAACTGTATGTCCGCTCATAGCTTCGACAACCTCTTTATACGCTTTAAACTGTTCTTCTTCGGTAGGAAAGTCGGTATTTTCCATAAATAAAAATTCCGTTCTATAAAGCCCTATTCCGTCCGCTCCGTTTTTCAAAGCTCCTCCCAAATCCGCTGGAGAACCGATATTTGCGTAAACTCTGATTTTAGTTCCGTCTTTTGAGATGGCGTCTCTATGGGCAAATTCTTTTAATAAAGCTCTGTTTTTATCGAACTCTACTTTTAATTTTTCGCATTCTTCTATTGATTTTTCGGAAGGCTCTATAATTACTCCGCCCGTATTTCCGTTAAGTATTATTGTTATATCCGATTTTGTTTTAATATCTTTAATGTCTTTTATTATGCTTCCAATTCCAACAACTGCTGGAATTTCGAGTGACCTTGCCATAATCGAAGTATGTGAAGTTCTGCCTCCAATTTCCGTGATAAAACCGAGCGTATTTTCCAAATTCAAATTAGCCGTGTCGGAAGGAGTCAAATCTCTCGCGATTATTATTGAATTTTTAGGAATATCGGATAATTCGACTATCGTCTCGCCCAATATATTTCTAATCCATCTGTCCGCTATATCCGCCAAATCGCCCGCTCTCTCTCTCAAATATTCATCCTGAACATCGCTTAATATCTGTCTGTAAACTTCTATTCCTTTCGATAAAGCATAATCTGCCGAAACTTTTTCATCCGTTATTATATCGTTTACTTCCTGAAGCAAATCTTCGTCTTCGAGCAAAGTTATATGTGCGTCAAATATCGCCGCTTTTTCTTCGGAAACTTTTTTTGCCGTATTCTCTCTTATTTTCTGCAGCTGTTCTTTTGTTTTGTTTCTCGCTTCTATAAGTTTCGCTTTTTCTTCTTCGGGATTTTTACAGGGACATTTATTTATTTCAATTTCTTTTTTTTCAAATAAATAAACTTTCCCAATCGCTATTCCAGGGGATACGGCTATTCCAGTGATTCTTTTTTCCATAATATAATTTTCCAAAAATAAATTCTAGTTATTTAATCTTTTAAATTTGCTAAAAATTCTTCTATCTTCTTTAAATTTTCCGCTTCGTTTTCTCCGTCACAGTAAACGGTAAGAACAGAACCTTTTTTAACTCCAAGCGATAAAACTTTTAAAAGAGAAGAACCGTTAACTCTTTTTCCCGCTTCGTTTTCAACTTCCACTTTGCAGCCTGTCAATGTTTTTATAAATGTAACGAATTCGTTTCCAGGTCTTGCATGAAGTCCCGTTTCGTTTTGTATTGTAATTTTTCCTGTAGTCATTTAATATCTCCTTGATTGATTTAATTATACTTTAAAGTATAACCATTTTTTATTATTTGTCAAATTTGGAAATATTAAAGATTACTTTAGACAATAATTATAAAATTTTATTCTTTATATTATTTTATCTGCCGAATTTTTTATCAATCATATTAAAATAAGTTCCCTGCATTACCAAATAAGGATATATTTTGCATTTTAATAATTTTAAATTCGATATTCCGCCCGTTAAAAATATTTTGCTTTTTAGATTATATTTTTCCTTAATATATTTTTTAGTTTCGTTTACGCCGTAATGAACGCTTCCTATAGTATTATATATCGCTCCCGACATAATCGCGTCTTTTATATTAGTATTAAGAGGATTTGGAATAGAATCTATCGGTCCCATTTCATAATAAGGCAAAGAAGTTCTGCTCGATAACGCTTTATAGCTCGTTTTTGTTCCGCTCATTATCATGCCGCCTAAAAATATTAAATCGGAAGTCATGACGCTTATAGTCGTTGCCGTTCCCATGTCGATAACTATTGAAGCGTATCTTTCGTTTTCGTTATAACCTTCAAAACATATCGAAGCGTAAGTTGAAAGAACTCTATCTATTCCAACCGAATCTTTAGGCTCGTATAAATTGCCTTTTAATTTTATGTCTTTATGAGTTACTCTATAAACATCTTTTTTCAAAACATCTTCTACCGAAGAGACAAATATATCGTTTCTATCAAAACAAACGCTGCTGTAAAAAACTTTATTTATTTTGTAATTTTCTTTTATTTCTTTCAACGCTGAAAGTATATGCCTTATATTATAGCTGTTGACATTGAAATAAATCGGATTATGACTTTTGTCGAATACGGCTAATTTCATTCTCGTATTTCCTATATCGGCGATAAGATACATTTTTTAATTCCTCTTAATATTATATAATATTAATTATTTAAATTATTGCTTTCCAAAAAAAGCTTCGTTTTTTCCATAAGTTTTTCTTTATCGTTTAGGCTCGGTTCGTCCAAAATCAAATCGAGCAAATAATTTAATATTTTTCCCACAATCGGACCGGGTTTTAAATTAAATTCTTTCATCAAATCGTTTCCGTTGATTTTTAAATCCTTAACCGTTATCGCGTTTTCTTCTTCGATTATTTTATCTATTCTTGCCAAAAGTTTAGGTATCGCCTTGCTTTCTTTATCTTTTCTGTTTCCGCTTCCGAGTCTGTCCGCTTCTCTCAATTTTAATAACGGTTTTATATTTTCTATTCCTACCGCTTTCATGAATCTTCTAACCGCTCCGTCTGTCCATTCATCCTGATAATAAAACATATGCTGTCTAACCAAAAGAGTAACAAAATCTATTTCCGCGTTAGAATATTTTAATCTTCTCATAACTTTTTTTGCAACATTTGCGCCGACAACTTCATGATTATAATATACTGGTTCTTCCTGTTTTGAAACTTTTTTTTGAACCATAGGCTTTGCAATATCATGAAATAAAGCGGCTAAACGAACAAGTAAAGTTAGCTCTTCCGTTTCGAGAGGTTCGACTGCCTGTATAGTATGAAGTATATGATAATAAACATCATATTTATGAAATCTGTTTTGAGCGACTCCGAATCCTTGCATAAGTTCGGGCATTATTAAAGCGAGTATTCCCGTTTTTCTTAATAATTCTATTCCTCTAAAAGGATTATCCGAAATTAAAATTCCGTTAAATTCTTCTCTTATTCTTTCGTAAGCGATTGAAGTAAGCATTCCCGTAGAGTGGCATATCGCGTCAAAAGTTTCTTTTTCTATATTGAAATTTAATCTTGTAGCAAATCTTATCGCCCGCATTATTCTTAATCCGTCTTCGGTAAATCTTTCGTAAGGATTTCCAACCGAACGAATTATTTTATTTTTAATGTCTTTCATTCCGTCAAACATGTCTATAAGAGTTCCGTCCAAAATATTATAAGCCATCGCGTTTATAGTCAAATCTCTTCTCGGTAAATCGTCCTCGATGCTTGCAGTATATTCGACTTTATCGGGATGCCTTCCATCGCTATAATTTCCATCGCTTCTGAAAGTTGTTATTTCCACATGCATATCGTCAAGTATTACAAGAATAGTTCCATGTTTTATCCCAGTAGGAATCGTATATTTAAATATTCTCTGAACATCTTCGGGTTTCGCATTTGTAGTTATATCGTATTCTTTCGGAGTAAATCCCATAATGGAATCTCTAACCGCTCCTCCAACCAAAAAACATTGAAAGCCTTCCGTATTTAAAATTCTCGCTATCTCTTTTATAGGAGCTGGTATATTGGTAAAAATTTTCTCCAAATTATTTTCCTGATAATATTTTTTAATTATAATCATATAGTATATACAATTTTACATTAATTACAAATTTTAATATTAAGAATAAAAA
>NZ_JBNMIZ010000103.1:0-8964 GCF_050873525.1 Brachyspira sp.
ATATTATATATTTTCATTTGTATTTTTATTTGTATTATCAATAATTATTTTTGTCTTTTTATATTTTTGTCATTCTAAAAATATAGAAAATCGATTTGATAACACTTTGCAAAATTATGAAAAATCAATGAGTGATATTTTTAATAATATAATAACTAACGGAATTAATGAAAATATTTATACAAATTCACTTCAAACAAATGATAATCAATTACAAAACGATAGCGTAGATAAATTAAAACTTTCTTTTGAAGTCGGATTTAAAATGCTTGAAAGTTCTATGAATGAAATAATGAAAAACTCGAACGATATATTGCAATTTTGGTTTGCCTTTCTTTCGATAATAATGATTGTATTTACTCTTATTGGATTTTTTGTTAGTAGTAATATTTTAAATCAAGCAAGAGAGCAATTAGAAATAATTAAAGAAAAGTCCAATATATTAATGCAAGAATTAGAAAATAAACTAAAGAAAATAGAAAAAGATATTGAAATAAAAAAAGATAATACAATAGAAAAAATAATAGGAGAGAATGAATTATTTAATAAAGGACTTCAAGCATATAATAATGGCGATTATCAATCTTCCATATATTATTTTATTGAAGTTATAAAATTAAATAATAAAAATTATAGAGCATTTAATAACATAGGAATTTCTAAAACTATTTTAGGAAAATATAAAGAAGCTATAAGTTACTTTGATAACGCTATAGAGTTAAATCCTAATTATTCAATAGCTTATCAAAATAGAGGAAATGTCAAAGCACTTTTAGGTAATTTAAAATCATCTATAGAAGATTATAATAAAGCTATAGAATTAAATAATGAAAATGCAAATGCATATAATGGCAGAGGAAAATCTAAATATGATTTAGCCAATACTAAAGAAAAAAATAGTGAAGAATATAATCAATTAATGAAAGAAGCGATAGAAGATTATAACAAAGCTATAGAATTGAACTCAAATTATTCAGAAGCATATTATAATAGAGGAATTGTTAAATATAATCTAGGAAACATAAACGAAGCGATAGAAGATTATAATAAAGCTATAGAATTAAATATTAATTTTGCTGAAGCATATTATAATAGAGGTTTGGCTAAATTAGAATTAGGAAAAACTGAAGAAGCTATAAAAGATTTTATAATGGCTTATGAATTAAGTAATAATAATAAAAAAATAAAAGAAAGTTCAAAAAATCAATTAATAAAACTTGCTCAAGAAGAGTATAAAGAACATAATCAAGAAGCAATAGAATTCTGTAAAAAATATAACATTGATTACAAGATAAAAAAGAATAAGAAGATAAAAACTAAAGGTTTAAACTATGATTAAAAACTATTTAAAAGAAATTGAGAAATTAAAATCAGATATATCGAACGAACATACTTATAGAACGCCTTTGGAAAATATGCTAAAAAGTTTTGCGGTTAAACTTTATCCAAATAGCAGTATTTCGATTCAGCAGGAAGTTTCCGCGGACGCCAGAGTATTTCCAGATTTTACGGCTATGGACGAAGACAAAGGAATTATAGGATTTATAGAATGCAAAGATATCGGATTCGATTTGCATAAAGCCATCGAAGGCGGCGGAAATTTTAATATTTATAAAGAACAGCTTTTAAAATATTTGAATAAGCATAATAATTTAATTTATACCGATTATATTAATTTTATTTATTTAACTTTAGACAAAAACAAAATAAAAATTAAAAATGAAGTTTGTTTGAATAAAGGAAAAAACGCGGACAAAATTTTTGAAAATATTATTGAAGATTTTTTATCGTATAAAATTAAAGAGATTGACAAGAAAGATTATTTTTTATCTTCGCTTGCAAGAAAAACGAATATGCTAAAAATATATATAGAATTGGAACTTGAAAATGAAGAAAGCTATTTGAAAAATCATATTAAAGGATTGTTTGAAAATACGATTTTTAACGATTTGAGCGATAAAGATTTTGCGGACGCGTTTTCCCAAATAATTTCTTTTTCGCTTTTATTTTATAGATTAAACAAAAGAAAAAATGTCGATTTAAATTCTTTTAACGATATGCCCGAATATATTCCGATTTTTAGAGAATTTTTATCGAGAATAGATTTCAATAGTTTGAACGAAAATATTATATATGTGATAAATTTAATAATAAAATCAATCAATTCTTATGACGAAAAAATATTTTACGATAAACTCTCTTATAAAGAAAAGCATGATACGGATAAAGAAGACCCTTTTATTTACGCATACGAATATTTTTTGAAAGAATTTGACAGCAAAACGAGAAACGCGCGCGGAGTTTTTTATACGCCAATAGAAGCGGTTAGATATATTATAAAATCGATTGACGAAATTTTGAAAGATAAATTAAATATTGCAGACGGCATTTACGGAGAAGAAGTGCATATTTTGGATTTTGCGGCGGGAACGGGAACATTCATGCTCGGCGCGATTGAGAGAGCTTTTGAAAACGCGAAGAAAAACGGAATATCGGGAATCTGGGAGAATATAGTTTCGGATTTTATTTTAAAACGGCTTTACGGTTTCGAGTTTTTAATCGTTCCTTATGTTTTGGCGCATTTTAGAATTCATGAATATTTGAAAGATTTGCATTACGATTATAAGAAAGAAGAGCGGCTTCAATTATATTTGACAAATACGCTCGACAACAGCGCGGGCGGACAGGTAAAAATGTTTCCTCAAATGCAGGCGGAATCGGACAACGCTTATAAAATAAAAAACGAAGAGCCGATTTTGGTTATAATGGGAAATCCTCCTTACAATAATAAATCGGAAGAAATTAACCGCAAGGAATGGATAGAAAATTTGCTTAAAGATTATAAAGAGAATTTGAACGAAAAGAAAATTAATCTGGATGACGATTATATAAAATTTATTCGATTCGCCCATTGGAAAATGGAAAGCGCCGAAAAGGGAATTATCGGAATAATAGTAAATAATTCTTTTATAAGCGGCGTCACGCATAGAGAAATGAGAAGAAAACTTATGCAAACATTTGACGAAATTTATATTTTGGATTTGCATGGCAATGTGAATAAAGGCGAAAAATGTCCCGATGGTTCTGCGGATTTCAATATTTTTAATATAAAGGAAGTCGGCGTTTGTATTGCATTTTTTGTAAAAACGGGAAATAAGAAAAATAAAGAAAGTCATTGCGAACGAAGTGAAGCAATCCAAGAAATAGATTGCCACGCTAACGCTCGCAATGACAATCTCCAGCCGCGTCATTGCGAGGGCAAAGCCCGAAGCAATCCAGATAAAGATTGCCACGCCTCTATCGAGGCTCGCAATGACGCGGCTGGAGATTGTCATTGCGAGGCTACTGCCGAAGCAATCCAAGAAATAGATTGCCACGCCGACAAGTCGGCTCGCAATGACGATTGTAAAGTCTACTTTCATGAAATTTTCGGTTCGCAAGAATATAAAAAAGAATATTTAAAAGACAAATTTATTTATTCGGAAAAATTAATTAAATTGGAAGACGATGAAAAATATCATTGGTTTACGAAGGTAAAAAGTAATGAAAAATATTTAAATGAATTTATAGGATTAACTGAAATTTTTGATATTGCAAATAATGGAATTGAAACTCATAAAGACAGTTTAGCAATACAATTAACAAAAGAGAAATTAGAAAATATTTTAAATGATTTTAGAAATTTATCGGAAAATGAAATTTTTGAAAAATATAATGTTAAAAATGGACGAGATTGGAGAGTAAATAAAGCACAAAAAGATATTATAGAAAATAATGGAAATATAGAAATTGTTCATTATAGACATTTTGATTTTAGATATACTTATTATAGTAAAAATCAAGGATTTGTTGCTTATCCAAGATATAATGCAATGAAACATATTTTAAATAAAGAAAATATAGGTTTAATTTTCACGAGAAATGTTACAGATAATGATTATAGACATGCTTTTATTTCAAGTAAAATTATAGATGCTCATGTTAATAGCGGACGAGATTATATTGCGCCGCTTTATTTATATGAAGAAAATTCCGCGGGCGATTTAAATTTTGAAAATTCATGCAAGCCGAATTGGACGAATTCTTTTAATGAGTTTTTGAAAAATTATATAAGCGATAATCCGAGAGAAATTTTGAATTATATCTACGCGATTCTTTACTGCCCGACTTACAGAAAAAATTATAAAGAGGATTTGAAATACGATTATCCGAGAATTCCGTTTACGAAAGATAAAAATATTTTTGACAAACTTCAAACGCTTGGCGGCGAATTGATTGATTTGCATTTACTGAAAAATGTCAACCGTCATTACGAACGCAGTGAAGTAATCCAAAAAATAGATTGCCACGCTATCGCTCGCAATGACATGGAAGCTAAAGCAAGTTATCCGATTTCTGGCGAGCATAAAATATCTTATTGTAAATATAATGAAGAGGAAAAAAGAATTTATATAAACGAAAAACAATATTTTGAAAATGTAAAAAAAGAAGTTTACGATTATTCTATTGGCGGTTATAAGCCGATTGAAAAATATATTAAGGCGAGAGAGATTTTGACTTTGGGCGATATTAAGCATTTGATTAGAGTTATAGCGGTGATTGAGAGGACGATTTTGTTGCAGGGAGAGATTGAGGAGGTTTGGAGTAGAGGGGATTTTTAGAATTTAGATAAAGTAAGAATTATTAAAATTTTTTAGGTATTGATTTTTTTTAATTATATTTATAATATTTGTATAAATACAAAAAGCAAGGAGATTAGAATGAAATACAGAATAAAGAAAAACAACTTCCGTAAACAAAGCATTAGATTAGAATACCGATATATTAGAATAAAGATTTATAGAAAAAAATAGGTATGGATATTGCTAATTTTAAATAGTTAAAATTTATTAATCTATAATACGAAAATATTTTCATGGAAAAAGTTAAAAAATTTATTAGAGATATTTTATACTTATCAATAATAGTATTTTGTATTGCTCTATTAATTATTGTTCTTATATCCATTATAGTAAATATAAAGTATTTTTTTGATTTTGGATATTTGATAAATTCTATAATAAGTAAAAGTAGTAATGAAATATTATCTCTAAATGTTGGAATATTGCAGGCGTTTATTGCGATTATAGGAGTTGGAATAGTAATAGCCGCTTACTTTAATTTTACGACTATAAGAGATAAATTAAAAGAAGTAGATAAAGTATTATATGAACATAAACAATCTATTGATGAAACGAGAAAGCAAATTGAGGATTTAATAAATATAAAGTCAGATAATGAAAAAAAATTAAGTGTAGAGATAGAGAAAAGCGAAAAAGAAATTAAAAAATTAATTAATATAAATAGCATAAAAAAAGGAGAAATAAAAGATGATGACTTGGGATAAACAAAATGATATTATAAAATCTAACCAATCCAATTATCCTGTTAAAATTATAAAATTAGCCAACGATTTAGGCATTTCCGTTTATTCTACTTCTTTTAAGAATGACATATCTGGAGCTATTTTAAAAAAGGATAATAAATATGTTATATATGTTAATGAAAAAGATAATAAAAATAGACAAAGATTTACTATAGCGCATGAAATAGCGCACTTTTTATTACATAAGGATAGGATAGGCGATAATTTAACCGATATTCCAGATGGTATAATGTATCGTAGTAGACTTTCCAATATATACGAAAAACAAGCTAATAGATTGGCTTCTGAAATATTAATACCTCTTAAATTGCTAAGAAATTTATTGCTTGAAAATATAACCGATATATCCAAATTGGCAGATTTATTTCAAGTATCGGAAGAAGGCATACGAATTAGATTAAAAGAAGGCGAAAATATATTTTTACCTGAAGATTTATAATTGAATAAATATAAGGGTTCTTTAATTTTTTGGATATATTAACCGATTGGTAAAAAATTTATAGTCGAAGATTTATGAATACGGTTTTTTGAGGGAATAATTTTTTCTATAATTTACAAGTAGTTTTCTATTGACATTATTTTTTATTTATAATAAAATAACGATTAAATTAATCGGCGATAGCGGTAAATAGATATTCTTTGCAGGTGTATCTGTTGACTAAGAAAGGCATTATTAAAAATATTGCTGGAACGAAAAAGCCCTATGCGGGTAGCGACGAGTAAACTGTGTTTTATACATTAGTATATAAGTAATTTAGCTATCCCGAAATAACGCATAGGGAGTGAAAATTGAACGGCAATATAATAGTTTCATTACAAAATATCAATGTTTCTTACGGCGAAAATTCCATTTTGGAAAATCTTAATTTGGAAATAAAAGATAAGGAATTCCTAACTCTTTTGGGACCTTCGGGCTGCGGTAAAACTACGATTTTAAGGACGATTGCGGGATTCATTAAACCCGATTCTGGAAAAGTTTTTTTTGACGGAAAAGTTATAAACGATATGCCCGCTTATAAAAGAGAAGTAAATACGGTTTTTCAAAGATACGCTTTATTTCCTCATTTAAATGTTTTTGAAAATATCGCTTTCGGACTCAATCTAAAAAAAGTAAATAAATCGGAAATTAAAGACAGAGTTCATCAAATGCTTAAAATGGTTAATCTTGAAAATTACGGCGGAAGAAATATAAATAATCTTTCGGGCGGACAACAGCAGAGAGTGGCGATTGCGAGAGCTTTGATAAATAAGCCGAGAGTTCTTTTGCTTGACGAACCTTTGGGCGCTTTGGATTTGAAATTAAGAAAAGAAATGCAAATAGAATTAAAGAAAATTCAGCAGTCTTTGGAAATAACTTTCGTTTATGTGACTCATGACCAGGAAGAGGCGCTAACTATGAGCGATACGGTTGCGGTTATGAAGGACGGAGACATTCTTCAAATTGGAACTCCTCAAGATATTTACAACGAACCGAAAAACGCTTTTATCGCGGACTTTATCGGCGAGAGCAATATAATAGACGGAATAATGCATGCGGATTATTCGGTTGAATTTGCGGGCTATATTTTCGATTGCGTTGATAAAGGATTTGAAAGTTTGGAGAAAGTCGATGTCGTTATTCGTCCCGAAGATATAATAGTCACTTCTCCCGAAAATGCGAATATATCTGGCTTGGTAGAATCGGCAATATTTAAAGGAGTTCATTACGAAATGATATTGGACGCGCATGGCTATAAATGGATAATTCATTCTACGGAAAAATGGGAAGAAGGAAGCGAAATCGGAATAGATATTGCAAAAGAAAATATACATATAATGAAAAGAGAAGTCGAGGAGGTTTTGATATAATGAAAGAAAAAATTTCGGCTATGCCTTATTTAATTTGGACTTTAATTTTTACTTTGATTCCTCTAATTTTGGTTATATATTTTGCGTTTACGAATCAAGACGGAAAATTTACGGTTAATAATTTTGCAAATGTTTCGGCTTTCGCTCCCGTTATAATGCGTTCGATTATACTCGCTTTAATATCCACTTTAATATGTTTAATTCTCGCTTATCCTTTGTCTTATTATATTTCAAGGCAGAGTAAAACTATTCAGCACGCGCTTATAATGTTAATAATGCTTCCTATGTGGATGAATTTTCTTTTAAGAACTTACGCTTGGATGAGCATTTTAGAACAAAACGGACTAATAAATAAAGCGCTTATTTTTATGGGACTCTCTCCCGTAAAACTTATAAATACTCAATGGGCGGTATTGATTGGAATGATTTATAATTATCTTCCGTTTATGATTCTTCCGTTATATTCGGTAATGACTAAAATACACAAAAGTTTAATAGAAGCTTCGCAGGATTTGGGGGCTAATTCTTTTAATGTTTTTTATAAAATAGTATTTCCTTTGAGTTTGCCCGGGATGGCTTCGGGAGTCACAATGGTATTTGTGGCGGCGGTAAGCACTTTCGTAATTTCAAGAATGCTCGGCGGAGGCTCGAATATATTAATTGGAGATTTGATAGAGATGCAATTTTTAGGAATGTCTTATAATCCAAATTTAGGTTCGGCAATAAGTTTGGTATTGATAGTAATATCTTTATGCGCGATTATGCTTATGCAACAGATAGACGATAACGATGAAGAAATTAAGGATATATTATTATGATAAATAAAACGGTTTTCAAAAAAATATTTTTAAGATGCTACATAGCTTTTATATTTTTATTTTTATACGCGCCTATAGCCGTTCTTATTTTCTTTTCTTTTAATAAAGCGCGAGGAAGAGGAATCTGGACAGGCTTCACTTTAGAATGGTATAAAAGATTATTTTCAAACGAGCTTATACTTCAGTCTTTTTTTAATACCATAATAATTGCAGTAATATCTTCCATAGTCGCGACAATACTCGGAACTATGGCGGCGATAGGAATTGGAAATTTCAATAAAAAAATTAAAAGCGCGATTATGGGAATAACTTATATATCGATAATAAATCCCGAAATTGTGACGGGAGTTTCTTTAATGCTTTTATTCGTAATAATGAAATTGAAATTCGGATTTACCACTTTAATACTCGCTCATATAACATTCAATACGCCTTATGTGATATTAAATGTTTTGCCGAAATTGAGACAGCAGGACAGCAGTTTATACGAAGCGGCTTTGGATTTGGGATGTCCTCCGTTTTTGGCTTTTTGGAAAGTAGTTATACCCGATATTTTGCCAGGAATAGTCGCGGGTTTTCTTATGGCTTTAACTTATTCGTTGGACGATTTTGTAATAAGCTATTTTACTACTGGAATTACATCTCAGACTTTGCCGATTACGATTTATTCGATGACGAGAAAGAGAATAAGCCCCGAAATTAACGCAATTTCAACCGTGATATTCGTTATCGTTCTTGTGAGTCTTGTGATAATGAATTTGAAAGAAATTAAAAAAGAAAAATATTTGATTCAATTAAAGCGTAAATCAAAAAGTAAAAATTATTAAATAGATAATAAAAAATAAAAATTAATAGGAGATTATAAAATGAAAT
>NZ_JBNMIZ010000104.1:0-8692 GCF_050873525.1 Brachyspira sp.
GAATTTAATTTTAAAATTTAGCTTTATTATTTTTTTAAAATTTTTTATTTTTTTTTAATTAAATGCTTGACAATCAATATAAAATTTACTATAATATATTTATAATTAAAATATTAAGGGAGTATCTATTATGAATAAACATTTAAAAATCTTTTTAAGTTTCTTATCTTTAGTTGCATTGCTTTTTGGAAGTTGTAAAGTTGGAGATAAATTAGGAAGCGAAACTCAAGATTCGCAAATTAGCGGAGGAATTGTTATTAACACCGATATTCCGAGTTGGTCTACTAATATTCCTTCTGCATATGAAGGCTCGCAAATTAGTTACGAAAAAACTAACGATATAAATACCAGTTTTCCAAGTTGGTCTACTAATGTTACCTCTATCCCTGAAGAATATCGGGGTAAATATCAATATTTAGGGGAAGGGTGGTATATAAGAATAGCAACGGTTACGGAGAGAGATATAACTTTGTATTATAAAAATGATGATGGCAACTTACAGGTAAGCGAATATTTTCATGTATTCGATAAAAAGGCTGAATATTGGGGAGATAATACTTGGAGTTGGCATCCTTCTTATCGCGGTGATAACTATATAAACAAATATAAAAACGATTTTAGAATAAGTCCACTTCCTGATTACATTATGAGATTTAAACGAAATGAAAAAGGGCAAAGAGTATTATGGTATAATAATAGAGGTTTTGATTATGTTCACGAAGACGATTTAAATAAATAATTTATATAAAAAATGTATTATACTATATTTAGAAATTAAGTGAGTATTGATTATGAAAACTATAATAAATCTAAAAGCATTATTAATCTTTTTATCTTTAGCTGCATTGCTTTTGGGAAGTTGTAAAGCGGGAGATAAATTAGGAAGCGAAACACAAGATTCGCAAATTAGCGGTGGAGAAAGTGTTAGTAACAGTTTAAATACTAGTTTTCCAACTTGGGATATTGACACTCATTTTATTCCTCAAGAATATTGGGGCGATTACGATTTGTTTCAGGATGAACATTCCGTTGTTTATAGAGCAACGGTTACGCATGCAAATATAGATTTCTATTATATTGTTCACTATGGCGATTCTTATAGTTCTTATCTTAAGACAAATATAACATTAAACATTAATGTATTTGATAAAAACGCTGAATATCGGGGAAATAATACTTGGACTAGAGTATCTCTAATTTCAAATTCTCCTTTTACTAGTGTTGTTATTATAAAATTGGAGCGAAATGAAAAAGGGCAAAGAGTATTGTCTTACAACTACAAGGATGATATTGGAAATGGAAATGAATATACTTCTCCTTATATACATGAAGACGATATAAATAAATAATTTATTTGGATTAATATTTTTAAGGAATGCGTAAAAATACGCGTTCCTTTTTGTTTGTCATTTAATATAAAAATAATAAATAAAAAAAGCGACATCCTAAAAATTAGAATATCGCTTTAATTAATTTATATAAACTCACACACCCATTCTATTTATAACCACATCGAGCAGCTGGTCCATAACGCTAACGACTCGAGCGGACGCATTATAGCCATGCTGATACATAGCCATTTGAGCGATTTCTTCGTCCAAATTTACGCCCGATACGGACTGCCTTAATTTTTCAAGGTATTCCATTACTATAGTTTGTTTTTCCGTTTCAGCGTTTGCCGTTTCCGTTCTGCCCGCTATTCTTGCTATGCTTCCCGTGTAGAAATCGTTAAAAGTGGATTTGCTTTCAACCATAATCTCTTTGCTTTTCAAATTAGCTATAGCCAAAGCGTTTGAGCCGTCTCCGATTCCGTTCCATTTGTCATTAAAACCGTTTCCAGTCGTATCTATTCCTTTTGAAGCCGCAATATAATTAATATCGTTTCTAATTATATCATTAACTTGAATTGAAGATGCGGGATGTCTATAAGGAGTTACGGTGAAATTTCTAAAATCGCCCGCAAGCTGATTAACCTGATTCACTTGATTCCAATCGTAAGCTCCAGCTTCTCCCGATTGATTCAATACTCCAGTTATTCCAACCAAAAAGTCTCCCGAATCTTCTATATGTTTTATGAAATAAGAAGGACGCATATAATCGTCAAAACCTTTCGCTTTAAGAACGAGTCTGTTTTTATCGTCCAAATAGGCGGATACATTAGCCTCGCTCGAATTGATTTTATCTATCAAATCTTTAACTTTCATTTGCGCCGTATAATCTATCGCCACATTTACGCCTTCTCTCGCTTTATTTCCGAAAATCAATGTTCCCGCGCTTCCTATACTGTCGTTTAAATCTATAGAATTTATTCCGCTAACCTTAAACATTATGCTCGCATCTTCGTTTCCATCGTTATTTGTGTCGAAATTGCCGATAACGGACGGAGTATTTTTTGTCATAGTAAAGAAATCTATTCCCGTTTCTTGATTAAGTCCGAATCCGCTTCTATGAATTTCGTTTACAGAGTCGGCTAAATTCATAGCCAAAGTATCCAAATCGTTTATAGCCTGAACCGTGTCAATATCTCGCATTTCAAGTAAAGCTTTTAATTCGCCTCCTCCAAGATTAACTTGAACATGGTCCTTCTCCCAATAAATATCAAACATTCCTTCGTTGCTTGCGCTTCTCTCTAAACTCAATTTACTTACGATATTTCCTTGAATCAAAGCTCGGCTTCCGATATAAATCATAGTTTCGTCAGGGTCAACCGATTTTATATCGACATTTGCAATAGAAGATAATTCATCCAAAAGTAAATCTCTTCTGTCAAGCAAATCGTTAGGGTTTTGTCCCAATGCCTGCTGTTTGACTATTTCCACATTCAAATCTTTTATAGAATTCGCTATATCGTTTATTCTATTTACTTTGCTTTCGATAAGATTATTCAAATTTCCGCGCATTCCGTTCATTTGCTCGAACATATAATTTAAAGAAGAATTAATTCTGTCGGCTCTTTCAACCAAAACCAATCTCGTTCCTCTTTCGGCTGGATTAACCGCCATCTCCTGCCAAGCGTCCCAAAATGCATCCAAATCGTTTCTCAAATTATAACCGCTCGGTTCGTTATAAACCGCTTCGAGCTGTTTAAGATATTCGTATTTAGTTTTCCAATATCCGTCCTGTCCGAGTTCCGTCATGATTTTAGAATCTATAAATTCATCTCTTATTCTCTCGATAGTCGTTATTTCCGCTCCTTGTCCCAACTGTCCCGCGCGTTCGGCTCTATTCAAACTCGGCGCTTCCAAAGGTTTATCGAATGAACGCATCACGACTCGCTGTCTGCTATAGCCTTTAGTAGCCACATTATTTATATTATGTCCCGTCACTTCCAAAGCCGTTTTGAAATTTTGAAGAGACCTTTTTCCTAATTCTATTCCGAAAAATGAGCTTGTTGACATTATTCGCTCCTTAAAAAATTTATTTAAACTTATAGTATTATAGTTATCGTATATTTTAATTTTTTAATTAGTATTTTTTATTAATAATAATGTGGCAAGAGTTTACATAATATTAGATTTTTTCGGGATATATTTTTATTTTTTTATTTAATTTAAATTTATTAAGTGTTGACAAAAAAAATAAGATAATGTATAATATTGACATATTTAATTGATAATTAAGAATATTGAACGCTAATTATTAATTAAAGATTTTGGAGTTGTAGCTCAGTTTGGTTAGAGCGCCTGCCTGTCACGCAGGAGGTCGCGGGTTCGAGCCCCGTTAACTCCGATTATTTTATTTTAATTGTAGATAGGAGATAATTAATGCCTAATATAAAATCAGCTTCTAAAAGATTAAGACAAAATTCTGTTAGGAATTTATATAACAGACAAATAAAAAGTTTTTTGAATACTCAAAGAAAAAAAGTTATTAAAACGATAGAAACGAAAGACAAAAACGCGATTATGGAAGAATACAAAAAATACGCGAGCGCTTTGGATAAGGCTGCAAGAAAATCGATTATTCATGCAAACAGAGCGGGCGCTAAAAAATCCAATATGATGAAAAAAATTAACGCCTTAAAATAAGCAATTTTTTAACTGTGTTGTGTCTTTTTGGTAAAACCTATATGTCTTTGCGATATATAGGTTTTTAATTTGCCGATTAATAATTAAATTAGATTAAATTAAATATTGAAATTTTATGATAATAAATTATAATTCAAAAACATAATCAAGAATAAAAATTTCAGGAGTTTTTAATGCTACCCGTAAACGATTTAAGAAAAGGAGACGCTATAATTTTGGACGGAGAAACCTATTTGGTAATGGACGCTCATTTTCATCGCGCTCAACAGAGAAAGGCAAATGTCCGAACTAAATTAAAAAATATGCTTAAAGGAAATATCGTTGAAAAAACTTTTTCGTCTACCGAAAGCGTGGAAGAAGCGGATATTTCTTATAGAAAAGCTCAATATTTATACGAAGAAGGAAACAGTTATATTTTTATGATTTTGGACGATTACGAGCAGGTTCATGTCGATGCGGAAATATTGGGAAATAATAAATACTATCTTTTGGATAATAGCGAAGTCGATTTGCAATATATTAACGATGAAGTGACGGCGGTTCGTTTTCCTATTCATGTTATTTTGGGAGTCGCCTACACGGAACCGGGCTTTAAAGGCGACACGACAGGCTCGACTTTAAAACCTGCAAAACTTGAAACGGGAATGGAAGTGAATGTTCCTTTATTTATAAATATCGGAGACAAAATCAAAGTCGATACGAGAGACGATAGTTATGTCGAACGCGTAAATAAATAATGCTTTATATAATATCTATAATTTTTGGTTTATTAATTTTTACATCAATATTTTTTCTGCCGATTAACGCGCTAATATATTTTTGCATAATATTATTTGCGCTTCATATTATATTTACAAAGTCGATATTTAAAACCTTAAAAAAATTATTTTATTTGTTTCCATATTTTTTGGCGATTTTTATAATTCAATCTTTAAATGCGAGAGGAGAATATTATAGAATATTAGGTTTCTATATTGATAAAACTGGAGCGGATTTTACGATTATTTATTTTATAAGAATTTCAGCCGTTCTTTATTTTCTTTCAATTTTCTTAATTCTTATAAAAAAAATAAAAATTCCAAAAGGCGATTTTTTTGACGAATTGATAAGAATAAATATTTTTATGAATATAGTAAAAAAATCTTTCTTTTTTGAATTTGAAAAAATAAAAGACAAAAATAAAACCTTAAAAGAAAAATTAAATTTGATAAAAAATTTGATTGAAAATGTTTATAATCATTCTTTTAAATTATATCCTTACGATATGTTTGTGAGTAGATATAGAAAGTAAATAATTTATATTTTAAAATAAAAATTTTATTAATTTTGGATTACTTCGCTCGCCAATCCACACAAAATAGATTACTTCGGGCTAAAGCCATCGTAATGACGGAAAATGTAAGTCATTGCGAGGCTACTGCCGAAGCAATCTACATTAATAAACTAAATATTAGTATTCGTTATCTCTTCTCTTGGAATCGGCTCTTCTGGAATCTTTATCAATCTTAAATCGAACATTATCATAAACATACAAGGAAGGAATATAAGAGTGAGTAAAGAAGAAAATAAAAGCCCGTAAGCCAAAGCCATAACTATCGGTATGATTAAATCGGCTCTTCCTCCAATTCCCCAAGCCGTTGGAAGAAGTCCCACAACAGTCGTAATCGTAGTCAAAAATACGGGGCGAAGTCTCTGTTTAGCGCCGTCAACTATAGCCTTTTTAATTCCTTTTTTACCGCCTTGAACTCCTCTGTCTATAATATTATTTATTACATCGACAAGTATTATTCCGTTATTTACCACAACTCCCGCAAGTCCGACAATTCCAACTATTCCCATAAACGACAATGGCATGCGATGGAGCGCAAATCCGAGCAAAACTCCGATAAGCCCGAAAGGAATAATTATCATTATCATAATCGGCTGAATAAATCTGTTTAATTGAAGGAGTAATATTATATAAACGAATATAAAAGCCATAGCGAAACTAAATAAAAGCTGTCTTAAAGCCTTTACCGTTTCTTTAGCCTCGCCTCCGAAGTCCAATTTTAATCCTCTATATTCTCTGCTGAAATTTTTAAATCTTTCGCTTATCGCGTTCATAACCTGCTGAGATGTATTCTGTCCGTATTCTATATCCGCCGTTATCGTTATCGTTCGCTCTCCATTATAATGTTTCAAAGTGGAAAGTCCGTTTGTAACTTGAACTGTGGCAAGATTTTCAAGATATATTAATCTGTTTTGAGAATTCGGTATCAAGAGTTTATTCAAATATTCCGTGTCGTAAGTATATTCTTTATCGAACATAACTCTAAAATTAAGTTTATTTTCAAGCTCCTGTATATAAGTTGCGACAGTTCCCGTATAAGCCGCTCTCACTTCGCTTGCAACCGTAGCGACATTTACTCCGAGTTGAGCTATTTTATCGTAATCGAATATTATTCTTAACTCGTCTTTTCCGATTTTATCGTCATCGTCAATATTTATAACGCCTTGAATTGTGGAAAGATAATCTCTTATTTCCGTTTTTGCTTTTTTGGCAAGTTCCGTATCGTTTCCTACTATTTTAATATTTACAGGGTCGCCTGGGTCAACATTGCCTTTAGTATTCATTGTAAATACTGGAACATGCTCTCTTATATCGGTTTTGTCAATCGCTTCGTTGATTAAAGCTACCAAATCGTCCGCAGTTCTTTTTCTTTCTGCGGCTGGAACTAAATAAACCATTATTCCCGCAAGGCTTCCCTTTTCTTCCGAAATAATATCCTGGTCAACTTGCTGTCCTACTAAAGTATAAATCGCTATCAATTCTTCTGGTTTAACTACCGATGAAACTACATCTTCTATTTTTGAGATTTGTTCCGTTGTAACATCTTTCGTGCTTCCGATTGGAGTTTCTATATTTATTACTATCGTGTCGGCGCTCGTATCGTATATTAAGACGAAATTTTTGAAACTATTTTGAGCTAAAAATATCGAGCCAATAAGAAGCGCAACAAAAGCGGCTATAACCAAATACCTTAAATGAAGCAGTTTTTCTAAAGTCGCTCCGTAAGGAATTTTCATTTTATCAAATAATTTATCCTTATCGAAGTCGAGAGGATTTTTGAATCTGCTTTTCTTTTTCTTCGGTTTATAATTTTTATATTTATCTTCTTTATCCTGCAATTGATTTGGAAGCAAAAGAGTAGCCTGAAGCAAACTAATCGACAAAGTAAATATTACGATTTTTGGAAATATATTCAATATTTTTCCCATTATACCGCTTATTGTAAGAAGAGGAAAAAACGCTGCGACTGTAGTCAAAGTGGACACAAGCATCGGCATAACGACATCGCTTACGGCAAGACGCGTAGCTTCGAGTCCTTTATAACCCGATTGTTTGAAATTAAATATATTTTCCGAAACGACTATTGAATTGTCTACTATCATACCTAAAACCGTAATAACGGCTGCTAATGACATAGTATTGAAAGTTATTCCCGTAGCTCTCATATATATCAAACATGAGAACATAGTTATAACCATTCCAAGACTCGTAAATATCGCGCTTTTGAAATCCAAGAATATTATAAGGGCTATGAATATGATTATAAATCCCTGAATCAAATTTGAAGTTACTATGCTTAATAAAGAATTGATTGTCCTCGAATCATCTTCCGTAACCGTTATTTGTATATTTTCGGGAATCAAGTCGGCGTTTTCTTCCAAATATTTATTTACCTCTCCGATTGTTTTTATAATATCGGCGTTTTCGTTTTTTACCACATCCAAAGAATAACCCGAAGCCTTATTTACTCTCATAAGAACATCTTTTTCTTTAAATCCCATATTAACGGTAGCCAAATCTTTAACTCTCACTCTCTGCCCGTTGAAAGTTGACCTTATAATTACATTTTCCGCTTCTTGAGGATTTGCAAATTCCCCGTAAGTTACTACAGTTTGCTCTTTTCCTCCGTTTTCCATATCTCCTCCCGTAGCTCTCACATTCCTTACGCTTAAAGAATTAACTATATCGCTTAAAGAAATATAATTCTGCTGAAGTTTTATCGGGTTGGCATATATATGAACTTCTGGGTCCGTTCTGCCTTCTATTCTTATTTCCGAAACTCCGTCCAATCTTACAAGTTGCTTTTCGAGTCTCTGGCTCACATCGAATAATTCTCTCTCGTCTCCTTCCATTCCTTCTTTAAAATGCACTCCCAAAGTATAAATCGACATATTCGCGGGATTCAAATCGTAGGTTGTAACCTCGTCTACATCGGAAGATAAATCTGGAACATTTTTCATCTCTCTAAATATTTTATCTTTAACGGGCTGTCTATTCGGAAGACTTTCGTCAAGTTTTACCATTATTATCGCTGTATTTTCTATAATAGTAGTTTCGTATTCGTCTATTCCCGCTATTCTTTGCAACTGCTTTTCTATCGGTATAACGGCGTTTTGTTCCACATCCAAAGGCGTTGCGCCTGGGTAAGTTACCGCTATAAGCATTCTATCCAAATCTGTAGACGGAAACGATTCTTTTTGTAAATTAAAATAAGAATAACCTCCGACAAATAAAACCGCCATTACTATTATATTGACAAGCATCGTTTTCTTCGCAAAAAATACTATAATCTTTTCCATTTATTAATTTTCTCCTTTTAGTTCGTATTCTGTAA
>NZ_JBNMIZ010000105.1:0-8662 GCF_050873525.1 Brachyspira sp.
AAATATTTTTTGTTTAAGTAATTAAGTTTTATCTTAAAATTTTAATCATATAAAATTATAAAACGGAAACTATAATGGAATATTTGGAGCTTCTTAAAAATATATTTTTTACTCACGGCAGATATATGTATATGATTAGGGGGCTTCTATTTTCCGTTGGAACTACCGCATTCGCAGCGTTGGTTGGAATTGTCTTGGGAATATTTATTGCCCTTATGGAACTTTCGCATTTCTATCCTTTGAAAAATGTAAAAGGATACGAAGATTTTAATCCCATTTCAAAATTGGCTTTCGGCTTCGTCAATCTTATAAGAGGAACTCCCGCAGTCGTTCAATTAATGATATGGGCAAATGTAGTTTTCGTTGGTGCTTTAAGAAACACTCCGATATTATTAATTTCAGGAATTGCTTTCGGAATCAATTCGGCGGCTTATGTCGCGGAAATAATAAGAGCGGGAATCGAAGGACTCGATAAAGGACAGATGGAAGCGGCTCGGGCTTTGGGCATGAATTACGGTTTGTCTATGAGAGAAATTATAATTCCTCAAGCGATTAAAAAAATTCTTCCAGCTTTGGTGAGCGAATTTATAACTTTGCTTAAAGAAACTTCTATTGTCGGATTTATCGGCGGAATAGACTTGCTTCGTTCGGCAAATATTATAACGAGCCAAACTTATAGAGGAGTAGAACCGTTAATTGCGGTTGGAATAATATATTTAATATTGACTTCAATCTTCGCCACATTTATGAGAAGCATAGAGAAAAAATTAAAGGAAGGCGATTAAATGATTAGGATAGAAAATTTATATAAAAAATTCGGCAAACTCGAAGTATTAAAAGGAATCGATATTAATGTCGAAAAAGGCGAAATCATAGCGATTATAGGACCTTCGGGAAGCGGAAAATCCACTTTTTTAAGATGCATAAACAGACTAGAAGAACCTACGGACGGAAAAATATTTATTGACGGCGAAAATATTTTGAGTAAAGAAACGAATATAAATAAAATAAGAGAAAAAGTAGGAATGGTTTTTCAGCATTTCAATTTATTTCCACATAAAAATGTTATAAAAAATATTACATTAGCGCCGATAAAAATCAAAAATTATTCCGTTGAATTGGCGGAAAGCAAGGCGGATAATCTTTTAAATAAAGTCGGACTTTTGGATAAAAAATATTCTTATCCGAATCAGCTTTCGGGCGGGCAGAAACAGAGAATAGCGATTGCGCGGGCTTTGGCAATGGAGCCAGAGATTATGCTTTTTGACGAACCGACTTCCGCTTTGGACCCAGAAATGATAAAGGAAGTTTTGGATGTTATGATAGAACTTGCCAGAGAAGGAATGACTATGCTTATAGTGACTCATGAAATGGGATTTGCAAAAAATGTCGCCACAAGAATTTTATTTATGAACGATGGAAAAATACTCGAAGACGAAACGCCAGAAGAATTTTTTAATAATCCTAAACATAGCAGAACGAAAGAGTTTTTATACAAGGTTTTGAATAAATAACTATTTCCTATATCTATCAAACAATTCTATAAAATCTTTTTTCTTCTTTTTTGCGGCGATTCTATAAGCGGTGTTTCCGTAAATATTTCTTTGAGTCATATCCGCTCCAGCCTTCAATAATTCTTCCATTACTTCAAGCGGAGTCGAAAAAGTTCTGTATATTCCGTTTTCTTCTTTTTCGTATTCAAACATAACCGCTCTTATTAAAATATTATTTCCGTTTCTATCGGTAGCGTTAATATCCGCTCCAGATTCTATCAATCTTTTTATCGCTTCAATATCTGGATTTTCTTTTTCTATCAAATACATAAGAAGAGTTTTTTCATTGCCATAATTTTTAGCGTTTACATCAGCTCCGAGTTCCAAAAGATTAAATATTATATCGGTTCTATTCGTTTGTTTGGCGTTATAAATAATCGCTTCGTTTAGATTTGTCGCTCCCGCGTTTATAAGTTCGTTTATTATATTTATATCGGTAGCCGCCGTTATTGGATATTTTCTTTCCGTTCCTTCGTAATATCTGTAAGGTTCTATATAAGCTTTTGTGTTTACATTAGCTCCGCTTTCTATAAAATATTTAACCAATTCAAAATGATTTCCTTCGCATGCCGAAACCAAAGCTCCGTTAATATCTTTAGCTCCCAAATTAATAAGTTCTTCTGCAATTTCCAACCGTCCGCCGATAGCCGCATAACTTAAAGCTATGTCAAAATTATTAGCGCCTTTTTCGATAAATTTTTGAGCGATATCCCAATAGCCTTCCATACATGCCATATAAAAAGCAAAATTAAAATCTTTAGCCCCAAAATCGAGCAATTCTTTAACGATTTCCATATTCCCTATTTTCGCCGCATACATTAAAGAACTCATGCCGTATTTATTATTGTAAATGTCCAAATTATTTCCGTCTCTTAATATATTTTTGACGCTTTCAATATCGTTATTTTCAATACTTTTCATTAAATCGTTATTTTGTTCTATTTGTGAGATTGTAGAATTTTGAGAAAAAAGCAAAGCCGAAAAAATAAAAGATAATAAAATAATTTTCTTCATAAAAAATCCGTAATTAAACCAAAATCAATATAATAATATAATTATCGTAATAAACTATTCTTTTTTGATATTAAAAAATATAACAAAAAAAGACTTCACGGAATTAACCGCAAAGCCTTTTAAATTAAACTAAAGGATTATTCAATGATGATTACATAAGTCATGCGCGCACGCTTTATCGTAATCGTAAAAGATTTTTCATTTCCGTAAGATTTGACGAATTCGTTATAATCGTTCATATTCGTTATCGTTCTTCCGTTAATAGCTTTTATAACATCCCCTGGTCTAAGTCCCGATTGATAAGCTCTCGAAGATTGAGTCATATTAACGACAGCTACTCCTTTTTCTCCGCTTCTAATTTGAAGTCTTTGAGATATTTCTGGAGTTATATCCGAAACATCGAGTCCCATCCAAGAACGGCTATTCGATTGTCTTCTGCTCGGCGTATTGCTTCCGCTCGGAACGACTTCGGTATCTTCAACTCTTGCCTCTATCGTTACTCTTACGCTTCTTTCTCTTCCGTTTCTTAAATATTTAACCGTAACCTGCTTGCCGACTTGAGTAGTGGCGACTTTATTGAATAAATCGCCGGATTTTGTCATTCTATCGCCGTCAAATTCGGTTATAATATCGCCGTCCTGCAATCCGCTTTTGCTTGCTGGAGAGTTTGGAACTACTTCGCTTACATAGACTCCGCTTCCCTGTCTAATATTAAGTCCTCTCGCCAAATTTTCGTCTATATCCTGCAAATATATTCCCAAATAGCCTCTCGTCACTTTTCCCGTTTCTTTAAGTTCGTTCATAACGGAAGTGGCTATATTAATCGGAGTTGCAAAACCTATTCCTATGCTTCCGCCAGAAGTTGAATATATCAAAGTGTTTATTCCGATAACCTGCCCATGAATATTGAATAGAGGACCGCCAGAATTTCCGGGATTTATAGCAACATCCGTTTGAATATATCTTTGATACCTGTTCGCTCCAATATCGCTTCTTCCTTTTGCCGAAACTATTCCGAAAGTAACGGTATTATTGAGTCCGTAAGGATTTCCTATCGCTATTGCAAATTCGCCGGGTTCTATCGCATCGCTGTCTCCCAGAGCCACATAAGGAAAAGTTCTGTTGGATTCTATTTGAAGTAAAGCCAAATCGTAAGCTTCGTCATATCCTATCAATTTTGCTGGAAGTTCTTCCGTTTCTCCGTAAAGCAAAACCATTATTTTAGTCGCGCCTTTAACGACATGATAATTTGACAAAACATAACCGTCTTCGTTTACTATAAAACCGCTTCCCAACGACCTTTGATTTCTTCTCTGTCTCGGCATTTGGTCGCCAAAGAAAAATCTAAAAAACTCGTCCGCGTATCTGTCCTGCTCGGTTTGTCTCGCTTCGGTTTCGGTTGAAATATTTACTACGGCGTTCATGTTTTTATTAACCACTTCTCTAATAGCGCTTTCCACTTGCAAAGCTCCGTCTATAGAGCCAGAAAAAGCGACTTTTTGAGGAGCGGCTTGCGCATGAACTACAAAATCTCCTTCTTTATAATTTCTTTCATGCGAAAATATAAAGAAAGAAATTATAATCCCAACCAAAGTAAATGTTAGCCCTATGTTCAAAAAGAACATAAACGATGATTTTTTTTGATTCATATTCATATATAAATACCTCCAAAAATAGTTATTCTTATAATCTTTTATAAAATTTTATTTAATTAGATTGTATTATATAAACCTGTTCTAAAAAAATAATGTAAAATAAAATTTATTTATAATTATTATGTTTATAAAATATTTCTGGTTCTCCTTTAGGACGCGTATTCCATCTCGGATGAACCCAAAGCCAGTTCTCTGGATGCTTTCTTATTATCTCCTCCAATTTTTTAGTATATTTTTGAGTATTATAATATAAAGTCTCTTCTTTGGTTTCTTTTTCCTCTATATACATTATTTCCGAAACTATTATTTTATGATGTCCGTATCTGTCGGGCAAATCGTAAAGTATCGCTATAGGCGATTTCGTTTTCATCGCAACGGCTATCGGTCCAACCGCAGTCGCGCATGGATAGCCAAAAAAATCTACAAAAATTCCGTCTAAATAGTTTTGGTCGCATAAAAAAGCAACGGGCGAATTTTCGTATAACGCTTTAAATATATCTCTTAAATCTCCCCATCTTGAAATGCATTCCGTTCCTCTTTTCTCTCTCCAAGAACGAACATATTTATCTAATTTGGGATTATCTAAAGGTCTGAATATAACTTTAGGATTATATTTATGAATTGCAAAATAAAATGCCACATATTCCCAGTTTCCTATATGCCCCGTAATTGCAATCATTCCTTTATGTTTTTCTTCCAGAGCGTTATCGAAAGATTCGAGTCCTTCGATTTTTATTCTTTTTAATATTTGACTGTCGGACATTCTCGAAGATTTTATAAATTCGGCAAAAGTTATAATCATAGATTTCATAGACCTTTTGGCTATTCTCTTTCTTTCTCTATAAGTTTTTTCGGGAAAAGCCTGCTTCAAATTTATTAACGCGACTTTTCTTGCGCTCGGAACTAAATAATACATTAAAGCGCCAATAAGTTTTGCAAATAAAACGACTATTATATAAGGCAATAAAGATATTATTTCCATTAAGATTCTCAATGGAATATACTCAAGCATTATGACTTTTTTTGATTTATACAAATAAAATCTCCAATTTAAGTTAATTTTTTATATGTTTGTCGCGTCCTCGTCTATTTCTATATCGTCTAAAAACGATGTATCCATATCCATACTTTCTTCGTTTTGATTATTTATATTTTCTTCGCTTTTTTCTTTATTATTTTTATTATCGCTATCTATATCCTTTTCTTCCGCATTATCTCTTTTTATCTCTTCTTTATTATCGTTATCTTCTTTGTCTTCTTTTCTATTATCTATATTATCTCTACTATCTTTTAATTCGATGTCGGAATTTGCGCCGTCTATCAATAAACCTGCTCCCGAAAGTTCGCCTTCGTTTATCAAATAATTAAAACCCGACACAAAATAATAAGCTTCGGTTAACGCTTTCAAAACATTATAACCTTGAACTCTTTTTTTATATCCTATATCGGTAAAGAAAGTTAATATATCGTTCGGATTTGCAATTATTTTTTCACGCTCTTCTTTATCCAAAAGAAGTTTGTCAAGTTTTCTTTTGAATGGAGAGATAATCGATATAACAGTAGATTTTAAATTTTTTGAAATATATGCTCTCTGTCCGTTTCTTTCCGAAAGCATCGAAACTCTCTGCTCGAATCTCATTCCTTCGTCCTGTTCTATTTTCAAAATCCCTTTACAAATATCGCTATATTCGTTAAATCTCGAATTTATATCCGACAAAGACAAAAACATATTATTAAAATCCGATTTATAATCCGTTCGCACAAGATTATCGAAAACGGAATTATATTTTACTTTATTTGAAACGAAAAGTATAGAATATTCTCTATCCAAAAAATCTATTAAAACTTTTATTCTGTAGATTTTATCGGTTTCTTCCACATTATAAAAAGGGTCGGTTTCGTATTCTATATTATTGTCTTCTTTTTTGAAGGAAACGCATTTTTCTATAAGTTTTACTCCGATGGATTCTATTTTATTTAATTTTTCTTCTTCCTCTTCTTCTTTCTTTCCAATATTTTCTTTTGCTTCTTCAATTTTACTTTCGTTCAATTTTTGATTCGTAAGTTTTAATTTCGTATAATAACCCAAAATATCGGCGTCTTTAATCTCGAAAAAATTATTAAAATCGTCTATCGTTTCCAGTTTTTCTTTTGCGGCATATTGAAGTAAAATCAGCAATTTAGGATAATATTTAGAATATACAAGGTCGGTCGCCCTTTTGAAAGCGGAAATTCTCGAATTGACTATCGCCTTGCTCATATTGTCGACTATCGCATAAGACATCATCGCTTTTTCGCCAACCGATTTGATTCTTGAGACATATAAATGCAAAACATACAGAGGACGAAACATACTTTTTAATTCGCTTACATAATTTATCGCCACAACGGAAGAATCCAAATCTTTATATTGTCTTAAGAAATTCTTATAAACTTTTTCATCGTATTGGTCTTTAATTCTTTCCAAAAGTTCAACATCTTCAAGCTCTTCCGCAAATCTTGCTATGATTTTATTTTTTTTATCTTTTGAATCTATATCGTTTATTCCGATAGGATTCAAAGCGTTAAAAATTAAAGTGTCCATTTCCAAAAGAGCGGATACCGCGTTTTTATCTATAAAATTCAAAAATTTAGGATTAACCTTCCCTCCGAATAAAGTTATGACTCCCGAAGCGAAAGCGTTAAACCATAATTTGGTATTATAAAACGGAGATTTATTTTTCTTTATAGTTAATGCCGTTTCGTTATTTTTAGGTTTTTCGACAACTTCATGAACGACTTGTTTATTTGTAAATTGCGGTTCTGCTTTTGGTTTTATATTAGAATGATTTGAAGCACTATTATTTACAAAAGTATTTTTCTTTGGAGAATTGGAAGAATTATTTAAAGTATTATGATTATTTTTTTTTCTATCGGATAATACTTCGCCTCCCGCGTCCACAAATTTATTGAATAAATCTCTTCTGTCTTCTTCTTCGATTTCGTCTAATTTTAATCTGTCTCTGGTTTTTTCAATATCTT
This sequence comes from Brachyspira sp., assembly GCF_050873525.1. Classification (GTDB taxonomy): domain Bacteria; phylum Spirochaetota; class Brachyspiria; order Brachyspirales; family Brachyspiraceae; genus Brachyspira. The sequence continues at coordinate 7,244 of NZ_JBNMIZ010000105.1, forward strand.
CCACTGAAAAATACTCCAATTTATTTTCTATTTAATTCTTAATATTAATTAAAAATTATTATCTTCTATACGCCATAGTCGCGGTCGCTTGATTTTCCGCCATAATAGTCATACTCGATATTTGAACATGGCTTTTTCTCGTCAAAACATATTCTATATTATCCGCTATATCCTCGGCTAAAAGCGGTTCTAAACCTTTATATACATTATCAGCTTTTTCTTTATCGCCCTTAAATCGAACGGTAGAAAATTCGGTATTAACCAACCCAGGTTTTATATTCGTAACTTTTACTGGTTTGTCAATCAATTCTATTCTTATAGCGTCTCCGAACATTTCAACGAAAGATTTTGTGGCGCAATAAATAGCTCCTCCAGAATAAGCTTCGTCCGCCGCCGTTGAAGCGATATTAATTATATGTCCATGCCTGCTTTTCAATATAAGCGGAAGTAAAATTCTTGTCGCCGTTATCAAACCTTCGCAATTTACTCTTATCATTTGCAAAGCGTCTTCAAGCAAATTATTCGAATAAACATCTTTATTTAAGGCAAGTCCCGCGTTATTTATAAGAATGTCAATATTTTTCCATTCGTCTTCCAAAGAATTTAAAGCTTTAACTATATCTTCGCTTTTTGAAAAATCTATTTTCATGGTTTTTACTTTTATTTTATATTCTTTTTCAAAACTATTTTTTAGATTTTCGAGTTTATCTATTCTTCTTGCCGCTAAAATAAGGTTAACGCCGTTTGAAGCGAGCGATTTTGCGACAGCCTCTCCAATTCCAGCGCTTGCCCCCGATATAAAAGCCAATTTTCCGCTAATATTTTCTTTATACATAAATTTAATTTTCCTTATATAAAAATATATATTCAATAATATTATTCGTAGGTTTGAACTTTTCCAGCGATATCTTGAGCCGTATATTGCATTCCAACTTCTTTCAAATATTTTGAGATTAAACTATCCATTTGATTTTTTAATCCTTTTGAATACAATTCTGCGACTACCGTGCAGTTTTGTTTGGAATCCCATTTTGTTTCAATTACCGATACGCCTCTTATTCTTCCCGCAACTCTTTCCTGAATAACATATTCGTCTATCATTCCTTTTTCTGTGGAACTTAAAGATTCTATATAAGAACCTGCAATTTTTGCTACGATTTTATTTTTCGCATCCAATTCTGCCGCTTGTTTTGAAGTTACCTCTCTTCTAAATTTATCGTTCGCATCGATAGTGTCGCTTGGAGAACCCATTCCGAGAACTCTAAAAGTGTCTTTATTAATCCAGCCTTCTGGATTTTTTTTGCTTACTCCGTTTCCGCAAGAAATTACTAAACCCGCAACCAATAATGAAATATATAATTTTTTGAACATAATATATGCCTCCGTTTTTTATGTTTTTTATTTTATTATTATATATAT
>NZ_JBNMIZ010000106.1:0-8658 GCF_050873525.1 Brachyspira sp.
GGAATATATTCATGGCTTATAAATTTTCAAAAGTGGATAAAGAATTTAGAAAATTAAAAAAAACGGAAATTGAATTTTTGAAAAGTCAGGGATGTATTTCACAGTCTTGGGATAAAATACTTATAAAAAATGTCGATTTGAACAGAATAAAAGATGTTTCGTTTCATGGAAAAATAAAAATAAAAGAACTTAACGGAAATGTTTCTTATCATAATAATGTTAAAGTCGAGGCTTCGATTACGCGAGCAACTTTAATCGATGTGATTATAAACGGAAATGTATATATAAATAATGTCGGAAGGCTTATTGCAAATTACGAAATAGAAAGCGGAGTTATAATAGAAAACGCGGGCGCGATTTATATGGAAGGCGAAAGCAGTTTTGGAAACGGAGTAGAAACTTCGCCGATTATGGAAGGAAACGGAAGAAGCGTCAAAATATTTAATAGACTCAATTCTCATATCGCTTATATAGTCGCAATGTATAGACATAATTATCTTATGCGGGAAAAAATAAATAAAATTATAGAAAATTATTCTTCTTCAAAAATTTCAAAATTCGGACTAATAAAAAAACATGCTAAAATAATAAACGCGAGACTGATAAAAAACGCTCATATAGACCCTTATACGACAATAGAAAATACGGACGAAATAAATAATACTACGATAATAAGCACGAAAGAATCTCCTTCGTATATAGGAACTTCGGTAATATTGAAAGACTGCATCGTTTTGAAAGGCGCTCATATAGTGGACGGAACGGTTATAAAAAAAGCGTTTATCGGAGAGGGAGTAAAATTGGGAAGACAATTTTCATGCGAAGATTCTTTATTGTTTGCAAATTGCGAAGGCGAGCATGGAGAGATGTTTTCTATATTTGCGGGACCTTATACCGTCACTCATCATAAGGCGACTTTATTAATAGCGAGTCATTTTTCTTTTTTTAACGCGGGAAGCGGAACTAATCAAAGCAATCATATGTATAAACTCGGACCTTATCATCATGGTTTTATGGAGCGAGGATGCAAAACTGGAAGCAATTCCTATATTCTTTGGCCCTCTCGTATTGGCGCTTTTTCTACAGTCATAGGCGCTCATTACGATAATGTCGATTCTTCCGATTTTCCATTTTCTTATATAACCGAACATGGCTATCATCAAACGAGATTAATTCCAGCTCTTAATCTTTTCGGAGTAGGGCTAACAAGAGACGAAAATAAATGGATTGATAGAGACAGAAGAACGGGCGATAAAAAAGATTTGATTATATTCGAGGTTTTCAGTCCTTATACCGTTTCTAAAATGATTAACGCCGAAAAAATTTTGAAAGATATAAAAAAAAATATAAACGAAAGTAAAGATGATTTTGTAACATATAAGAATATGATAATAAAAATTTCTTCTTTAGATAAATATTCTCAAAGATATTCGATTGCGATAGATTTGTATTTATGCGGTAAATTGCTTGACTTTATTAAAAATTCTAAAAATGTAGACGATATAATTAAAAATTTGAACTCTGAAAAAATTTATAAAGAATGGGTTGACGCGGGCGGACTTATATGCGCAAAAGAAAAATTGGATAATATTATTAAAGATATTGAAAATGAAAAAATAAATAATATAGAATCGATTTTAGAGGCTTTTAAGAAATTATACGATAATTATTATTCTGACGAAAAATCTTGGGTTATCGATACGATTAAAAAAAGATATTCTATAAAAAATGCGGATAAAGAAATAATAATAAAAATCTTAAAAGAATATATTTCGCTTTTAAAAACTTCTTACGATATTTTATATAGAGATGCCGAAAAAGAATACGATATTTCAAAAATGGTTAGCTGCGGAATAGACGATAAAAATGTTATGGAAGAAGATTTTAAAGCGATAAGAGGAACTGTAGAAGATAACGCTTTTGTAGTGAAATATAAAAACGATATGGACGAAAAAATAAAAGATATTAATAAAATAATAGAATTGTTGGACAAATAAAAAAGGAATTTTAATGAAATTATATTCTCTGTCTTTTAAATTAGATTTCGGATTTGAAGATATACTGGAAGCGATTATTGAAAGCGGAAAATTGGATATATTGGGTTATAATATCGAATATCCTAAACCTAAAAACGATAAAGAAGAAAATGAAATAGCGATAGTAAATATATATAATGAAAATAATGAAAAACTTGAAGACAATTTTAATATTATAAAAAATAATTTGGATGTTGATTATTCTTATGAAGTAAAAGAACTCGAATCGGAAGAATATTTAACTTCTTATATGGAATATCTCAAACCTTTTAAAATCGGCGATATAACTATAGTTCCTAATTTGAAAGATTATTATGACGATTTGGAAGAACCCGTTTTATATATTGCAAAACAATACGCTTTCGGTAGCGGAACTCATGAAACTACTTATTTGGCTTTGGAAACGATTAATGAATATTCTTTAGAAAACGATATAAAAACAAAAAGTATTGCCGATATTGGATGCGGAAGCGGAATATTATCTTTATTTAGTCATAAGCTCGGCGCAAGAAATATAATTTCTGTCGATATAGACAGCGATGCCGTTAACTGCGCTTTAGATAACGCGAAATATAATAATATAAATTTAGATAATGTTATTTTGGGAAGCGCAAAAGATTTGAATAATATAAATTTGAAATTCGATTTGGTTGTTGCAAATATAGAAACCGATATATTGATAGAAATAATGGCGGAATTGAAAAAATTATTAAAAGAAAATTCTTATTTAATATTATCTGGAATTTTGCTTGAAAAAGAATCTTATATTAAAAATTCAATAAGAGAAAACGGATTAAAAATTATAAATAGAAAAAGAAAAAACGACTGGGTGGCTTTATTATTAAACTTATAAATTATTAATGTTGACTATAAAATATGGTATGATATAATGAAGTTATAATTAATTCGTTATTAAAATTTGGCAGAGGTTTTTGTGGATATATACGATTTGGTTAATGAACCTGAAAAACAACTCGAAGTATTTTCCGATATAATAAAAAAAATGAATAATATCGGCGATTATGAAGAAACTTTGGTAAATATATTATCCGAAATAAAAAACATAATGCTTACCGATACGATTTTATTATATTTGATTGACCAGGAACTTTATAATTTGAATTATGAAATGTCTATCGGACCTTTGGGAAGTAAATTTTTCGGTTCTATAATAGACGGAGAAAAACCTTTGTCGGTTCGAGCTTATACGACTTCGGCGTCTCTATATTCCAATAATCCGCAGGACGATTCGGCTTTTATTCCTATAAAAGAAATTCTTGTAGAAGATTTAAAAAATATATTATTCGTTCCTCTTAAAGCGAGAAAAAAAAATATAGGCGCTTTATTTTTAATAAATAAAAAAGACGGAAAATTTGTAGAAAACGATACGATTATAATGTCGCTATTGTCAAATATAGTTTCTTTGGCTCTTATAAATAAAATGACTTACGATAAAGGACAATCGAGAGCTTATGAAGTCGGCGCTTTATACGAAATGTCCGTTTCAATAAATAAATGCGAAACCATAGAAGATATTTTAAATAATAATATAAGTATAGTTTGCGAGGCTTTCGAGGCGCATAGAGTTTCTATAATTTTGAAAGACGAAAAAGGAATGTTTAGATTCAAAGCTGGAATAGGAATTGACGAAGAAGTTCTTAAATACGGCGTTATAACTACGGAAGATAATGTTTTAGGAGAAATATTAAAAACTAAAAAATCTGTTTATTCCGTAAGCGTTTCAAAAGATTATAGATTTAAACCGAATAAAACTTTGAGATATACGCGGGACAGTTTTATCGCATCTCCGATAATCGGAAAGGATGACGATATAATAGGTTTTTTATGCGCGACTGAAAGAAGTATAAATAAGGCTTTCAATTTAAGCAATTTAATGCTCCTTGAAATGCTCGCTCAGCAAATATCCGAAAATTATATGCATGTGTTTTTATCGGAAGAATCTAAAATAAAACAGTCTTTAACGGAAGAAATTAATTATACCGAACAGCTTCAAAAGAGCATTCTTCCGAGTGAATTTCCAAATAAAAAATTATTCGATGTCGCTGCAACAAGCATTCCAAGTAAAAATATCGGCGGCGACTTTTACGATTATATGAAACTTAAAGAAGGAAAATATGCTTTAATTATAGCGGATGTTTCGGGCAAAGGATTAAACGCCGGATTTTTCATGGTTATGACGAGAAGCGTTTTAAGAGTTTACGCGTCTCAAATTGATAATCCCGCGAAAATTTTAGAACAGACAAATAAACATATATTTTACGATTCAAAAAAAGGAATGTTCGTTACCTGCTTTTTGGCTATAATCGACACAAAAAATAAAACGATTACTTACTCGAACGCGGGACATATTCCGCAGTATCTGGTTAAAAAGGCTTTGGTAAACGAAGATTATATAACAGAAATGTATGTCGGCGGAAAACCTTTGGGATTTGTGGAAAGTCCTTCATATAAAAATAAAAAAATATCTTATTCAAAATCGGACACTATAGTAATGTTCACGGACGGGGTCACGGAAACATTTAACGAAAATAACGAAGAATACGGAGAAAATAAATTAAAAGATATTCTTAAAAACGAATACGATAGTTCGAGCGAATTATTAAAAGATATAGTTGACGAAACGATTTATTTTAGAGCGGACGCTCCGCAGTTTGACGATATAACGCTTTTGATAGCAAAATTTTTGTAATTCTATAATTTGTATTTTATATCCGAATAAAAATAACCTCATGCTTTCGCATGAGGTTTTAAAAAGTGTATTATAATTAAAAGGCACTCTAACCTTTTTATGGAAGAGAAAGATTTTGAAAAAATGCATATTCATTTTATAAAACCGTATATTAAGCAATTCGACAAATTATTACTTAAAATTAATTATAAATTATATTTAAAATATAGCAAATAGTTTAAATCTTTATATAATAATCAAGTGCAAGACTCGCAAATTTCTTCTATTTCAAAATTCGATTTAGGAGTTTTCATATAATACAAAGTTTTAATACCCAAATCCATCGCGTATTGAATATCGTCCCAAAGTTCTTTTGCCGACTCGGGTTTAATATAATAAAGATTTACCGACTGCGACTGGTCTATATATCTCTGTCTAACCGCCGCAAGTTCTATAATATTTTTCGGAGGAATTGTCCAGCATCTTTGATAATAATCTCTATTCTTTTTAAGATTCGGAGCTAAACTCGGCAAAGTCTGTATTCCTTCTTCAACAAAAAACAAATCGACTATAGGCTCTATGCTTTCCGTTGCCGACACGCTTTTTCCCGAAGTCGCCGTAGGAGCGATTGCGCCATGAAAAGAAAAACGAACGCCGTAATTTTTTATATCTTCGGCAAGTTTATCCCATTTTTCAGAATTGGTTTCCACATTAAGAATATTTTTTTTATTATTCAAAATCGACAAATGAAAAGGAGTTTTTCCTTCTTTCCATTTTGATTCGTAAAAAGTTTTATAAGGTCCGCGCTCTTTTGCCAAAATATTAGAAGCCTCGTAAATATGATAATACAAATCGTCAAAAACTTTATTTGTAAATTCTATCGCTTCTTTGTCGGTATATTTTAATTTATTTGACGCCAAAAGATTCGCGTAATTTATAACGCCAATTCCTATCGGGCGATTTTTTTTATTTGCCACTTCGCCTTCTTTTACGGGATAAAATTGAGTGTCTATTATATTGTCGCATCCTCTCAATAAAGTATAGCAGAAAGATTTTTTCTTTTCGGGTTTGAAATTAATCCAAGACATCAAATTTACCGAAACCAAATTGCATATTCCAATCTCTCCGCTTTTTTTTCGCTGAATTATCTCGTAAGTTCCGTCTTCGTTTACCACATATTTTTCTTCGATGAGTTTTGAAGGAAATGAAGGAATTACAATTTCCTGACATAGATTTGAAGCGCCGACAAATTTATTTACCATATTTTGTTCGTTTATATTATCAACGAAAGTTAAATATACATTTCCCGTTTCTTGACGAACTTTTAATATTTGAAATAATAATTCTTTTGCTTTTATTTTTTTCTTTCTTATTGAAGATTTGCTCTCATAATAAACATAAGCGATATTGAAATTTTCTCCGTATTCTTCGTTGAGCAGCGGAGTTTCTTTAGGGTCGAATAAAGTAATATACTGGTCTTTATTTACTCTCTCTCTGAAAATATTGCTAATCCTTATAGAATAAACTAATTTTCTCGCTCTCGTATCTTCCGTTCCGCCCGCGTCTTTAAGCATTACCAAATCCATAACATCCATATGCCACCAAGGAAAAGTTATAACGCATGCGCCTTTACGAACTCCGCCTTGATTGAACGATGAAATTGTCTGCTCGACTCTTTTTATAAACGGAATCGGTCCGTCCGAACGTCCTCTGTTTGTTTGAATCGTAGAACCTGAAGCCCTTATAAAAGAAGCATCGTAGGCAATTCCTCCAGAAAATTTTGAATATAAAGCCATATTTCCATCCGTTTGATTTAAACTCCAAGTGTCGTCATCGGGAGTGTTTAATATGCAGCTTGCAAGCTGGGCTTTTATAGTCATGCTGTTCGCTATTCTCGGCGTGGCAAAAGTAATTTCATGTTTTGAAAGCATATCGTAAGTTCTTTTTATATATTTTAATCTGTCGTTTCTGCTTTTTTCAAACATTCCTTTATTTTCGCCTTTATATATATCGTCATAGAAAGAAAACATCGCCGCAACCATATAAGTTATTTGTGGGAGTTCCAATTTTTTATTTCCAATCGATTTGCAATATTTTCTATTGAATATGGCGAGTCCCTTATAAGTAAAAAGCAAATCTCTATCAGGCTCTATCATAGAATTAATTTTATCCAATTCTCTTTCGGAAAAATGTTTTATTATTTCTTTATCGTATATTTTATATTTCAAGCCTTTTTTTAAGAAAGTTTTTATATGCGGATAGCTTCCGATTTTTTTGAGTCCCGCCGTTTCTTTATATATTTTCATTAAATAAAGTTTTTCGGCTATGGTATCGTATATCGGATATAGCGGACTTATTTTATTAACCGCAGTATTTATAAGCTCGTCATATAAAACTTCGATTTTCATTTTATCGTTAATTTTTATATTAAGCCCTTGAAGTAAAGCGTTTGTGAATACTTCTTTATTGTCAGTAGCCCAGTTTATTACTTTTTTTAATTTTTCTTCGTTGAAAGGCTCTTCTCTGCCGTCTCTTTTTATAATAATATGTTTTTTGTCTTTAGTTAATTCTATCATAATCTGCCTCGTAATTATAAATCGTTTTTAAGCGTCCCTTTTTGATAAGATATATTTGACGCTTCCTGTAAAGCCGCGTTCTGTTTATTTATATCTCTATAAGTATTGAACCAATCAATTATATCAGATTTTTTTTCTTTCAAATATTCCGTTTCTATTCCAATATCTCTCAATCGAATTCCCGCCCAATATCTAATAAAATGTTCGCTTATAGAAGAATTGATTCCAAGAACTTCTTTTTCGTCAAATAAATATCTCGCCCATTTAATCTCTTCGGCAACCGTATAATCCGTCATTTCTTTAGCCGTTTTATCAAACCATCCGTTATCGAATAAATGTTTGAATCCTTGATTTCCGTCTCTTCTCAATATCGACAAAATATTTTTTCCCGTAGGAACATGAACATTTAACTCGTCATGCGCTATAAGTTTTATCGTTTTTGTAAATCCGCTAATCGCATCGCCGTAGCTGTTGTTTATCGTAAAAGTCACCAAAAATGAAAAAGGAAATTTTATACTTTCAAGCAAATATATTCCCGTAAGTAATTTCAAAACCGCCTGCTTCTTTTCATCCAAAGTAGCATTTGAAGTTTCTATATTGCATAAAGTATCAACGCAGTCAAAAAGTTCAACTTCTTTTTCCATTCTATGTTTTACAAATTCGTCATTATAAACCAAGTCCAAAGTTTCCGTAGCCTGCTGAGCGAAAACTTCCGAAAGTCCGTAAGAATAGGATTCGGCATGAATAACTTCTTCTATCGCTATCCTCGAATATAGAATAGACCAAATCGAACTTGAGACTATTCTATTTAAAATTGACGCAAAACCGCTTGTCACTCCGCTATCCATTAAAGTTTGATAAGCGATATTTAATTTAAACGCTCTTTGCGCGTCTTCGGGTAAAGTCGAGAATCTCGTTTTATCCGATTTATAATCGACTTCTTTTGAGAACCAAGTATTTCCTTCGCTTGCTTCTTTTAATTTTCTTGCAATCTCGTGACTTATTGAGTCGATTCTTATATAATGTCCGAAGTCTCCAAAAAATATTTTTTCAGTTTCGGGTTTTTTAGTTATATCAATTACTTTCATTAAAAATACCTCTTTATTAGTAGTAAATAAACGATTAACATAATTTTGAATTTATATTTTATTTATATTTTTTAATTTGTCAAATTTGCCGTTTATTTTATTAGATTTGATATGAAATGATAAAATTATATATTAAATAATTGATAGGTTATGATAACTTTATAAAATATAAAGATAAATTCAGGTTATAAATAATTTTAATTCAAAAATTTTTATTACTTTTTCTTTCCATTGATTTAAACTGTTGAAATATTTTCCAATCCATGTTA
>NZ_JBNMIZ010000107.1:0-8617 GCF_050873525.1 Brachyspira sp.
ACGGGCTTAACCATTGAAGAAATTAGCAAACTTTAAATACTCTGAAAATTTAAATAATTATAATATTTAGAATTTTCAAATTTATAATCGGCTCGCTATTTTATCAATTTGTAAAACTGCATATTTGCAATTAATACACAAATACATTATACTAATAAATAGTAAAACATAAAAATATAATCAAGGAGATAACTTATGAAAACTAATAAAAAAGAATCCGAATTACTTTCTATTGGTAAAGCACACTGCAAAAACAAAAAATATAAAGAAGCAATAAAAACGCTTTCGCAATTACTCAAATTGAATCCTAATAATACAAAATGTTTATATTATTTAGGGCGTTCGTATTATTGGAATAAAGAATATAAAAAATCTATAAAATCTTTTAAAAAAGCGGTAAAATTAAAACCAGATGATGCAAATAATTGGCATTGGTTGGGCTGTTTATATGACGATAATAAGCAATACAAAGAAGCTATAAGAACGCTTAAAAAAGCTATAGAATTAAATCCTGACGATTTTCTAAATTGGCATTGGTTAGGGCATTCATATAATAAAAACGGACAATATAAAAAATCAATAGAAGCCTTATTAAGAGCTATAGAATTGAATCCTAATGATACTCTTAACTGGCATTGGCTGGGAAGTTCCTACGCTTTAAATGGACAATACGAAGAAGCCATAAATTCTCTATTAAAGTCAATTAAATTAAATCCTAAATTTGAAAATAATTGGTATGGATTAGGAATTTCTTATTTCAATACTATGCAATATAAAAAATCTATAGAGGCGTTTACAAAAAATATAAAATTAAAATTTCCAAAGATTAAGTTAGATATTTTAAAAAATTTATATAATGATAGCGATAAAAAAGGATACTACAAAGAGGATGTAATAGAGTTTTTGCTAAAATCTTTTGCATTAAATAACGATATTAAGAAACATGCAAAATCATTATTAAGCGATATAGATTTTTATGTTGATAATGTGAAAAATTGGAATTCGTTAGGAATATCATATTTCAAAAATAATCAATATGATAAAGCTATAAAATCTTTACTTAAAGCGATTGAATTGGATACTAAAAATGAACTTAATTGGTATTGTTTAGGTAGAGCATATTTTGAAAATAATCAACATAAAGAAGCTATAAATTCATTTTTAAAGGCAATAGAATTAAATCCAGATAATGCTATACATTGGCGACAATTAGGAATTTCATATAGCGCTAATAAACAATATGAGGATGCTATAGAAGCCTTACTAAAAGCTATAGAATTAAATCCAAACGATTACATTAATTGGTTTTATTTAGGTAGCCAATATTTTCAAAAAAGAGATTATATAAAATCCATAGAATGCATATTAAAATCTATTGAATTAAATCCTGACGATGAGTATAAAGAATTTGCATGTAAATATTTAGAAAAAATGAAATTCGATATAAATAACGCGAATAGTTGGGTAGTTTTAGGACATTTATACAATAAAGATGAACGGCATGCGGACGCTATAAAATGTTTTCTTAAAGCCACAGAATTAAATAAAAACGAAGCTAATTATTGGAAATTTCTTGGAATTTCTTATTGCAAAAATAAGCAGTATAAAGAGGCGATAGAAAATTTATTAAAATCTATAGAATTAAAATCTGACGACTTTTCAACTTGGTTTTGGCTTGGCGCTTCTTATTATGAAAGTTTTCAATATAAACAAGCGGTAGAATCATTATTAAAATCTTTAGAATTAAACCCAAATGAAAAAGTTAAAGCCGATATAGAATATTTATTGAGAGATATTGGCGATTCGTATCTTCAAAGCGGAGAATATGAAGAATCTATAAATCTATGTTCTAAAGCAATCGAACTAAATCCTAATAATTTTCTTAATTGGCAGCTTTTGGGAAGTATTTTCTTTGAAACAAAGCAATTTCAAAACGGAGTGAAAGCTTTTTTAAGAGCTATGATATTAAACGAAAATGAAGAATATAAAAAATTTATAGGGCGGTTATTAAAAAATTTTGGTTTCGATATTAATAACGCGGAAAATTTGGGCAGAGTCGGTTATTCCTATTTTGAAATCGGGAAATATGAAGAGGCTATAAAATATTTATTAAAGGCAGTTGAATCGAATACAAACGACAGCAAATATTGGCATTGGCTCGGTTGTTCTTACTATGAAAGCAATCAGCATGAAAAAGCAATAGAATATTTACTAAAAGCAATAGAATTAAATCCAGATGATAGTTTAAATTGGCAATGGTTAGGCGGCGCGTATTTTCAAAATAAAAATTATAAAGAGGCAATAAATTCTTTACTCAAAGCGATTGAATTAAAACCCAAAAATTTGACGGAAGATTTTACGAATTATTTTGTTTTGGGCAGAGCGTATTTTGAAGAGAGACAATATAAAGAAGCGATAGAAAATTTTTTGAAAGCGGTAGAATTATCTCCTTCAAATCATCTTAATTGGCAGTGGCTTGGAATTTCTTACAATAAAAACGGACAATTTGAAAAGTCGATTGAAGCGTTACTTAAAGCTAACGAATTAAATTCTGAAGATGTTGGAAATTGGTATTGGCTCGGAATTTCTTATAATAAAAGCGAAAGATACGAAGAAGCGATTAAGTCTTTTAATAAAACTATAGAATTGAAACCCGAAAACGACAATCATTATTATTGGTTAGGAAATTCTTATTATAAAAATTGCGATTACGATAAGGCAATAGAATATTTATCAAAAGCGGTTGAAATTAATAAAAACAGTTCGATTAATTATAAATGGCTTGGCATTTCATTTTATACAATCGAAAAATATAAAGAAGCATCGGAAAATCTTTTGAAATCGTCTTTATTATGCGAAGGCGATTTTGAAACTTGGCGTTATCTTGGAAATTCGTATTTATTTTTGAAAGATTATTATAACGCATTTCATTCTTTTGAAAGAGGAATCGATTTTAATAAAGGCGTCCAAATTAATTCAAATAACGATTATATTTTGAAAGAACTTGGAGTAAATATTGACGATTCGCCTGCGATGATTGTGATTAATGACAGTTCGATATTGAATAATTATGGCGTGGTTTTGGCAAACTTAAATAAAATCGAAGAAGCTAAAAAATCGTTTGAAAAAGCTTTGGAACTAAATTCCGACAACGAAGCGGCTAAAAATAATCTTAATAATTTGAATTCGGATATTGAGAATTTGATTATACAAAAATAGAGTAGGGGAGAATAATGCAAAATAATCGGTATAAAATATTAAATATTTTGACAAATAAAATTATTCTGTTATAATATTCTTATGACTAAAAAAACTTTTAATCCACTAAACGATTGCTTTGTTCGGTATTTCTTTACCGATAAAGGCGGAGAAAAAGTTCTCCTCGATTTCATAAATGCCGTTATGATTAGCGCAGACATGAAAACTTTTAAAGCCGTTGAAATATTGAACCCGTTTAATTTGAAGCAACATTATAAAGATAAAGAGACTATCGTTGATGTGAAATGCATAACCAAAAATGGAACAGTCGTTATAATCGAAGTTCAGTTGTCGGGTAATTCAAAATTCCCAGAAAGAATATTATATTATTGGGCTATGAATTATAGCAAACTATTGAAAAAAGGCGAACAATATGATGAATTAACCCCAGTAATAAGTATCAACCTTCTTAATTTTAATTTAAATAAAAAAAGTAATAATGTCCACAGTTGCTATATGATTTATGATACAAAAAGCGAGAGATTATTAACCGACCATTTGCAGATACATATGATAGAATTAAAGAAATTTAAATTCAAAGATAATAACCTGCCAAAAGATTTAAATTGTTGGCTTGGATTTTTTACTACAAAAAATATGGAGGATTATATGTCAGAGATAGTAAAAGAAAAACCAATAATGGAAGAGGCTCACAAGCGATATAATAATTTTATAAGAAATCAATTAATGATGTCTGAATACGAAAAAAAAGAACTCTATCAATACGACAAAAAAATAATGCTCGCAGACGAAAGACGAATTGGTAGAAGAGAAGGAAAACTTGAAGGAATAAAAGAACGAAATTATACAATAGCAAAAGATATGAAATCTAAAAATATGGACATCAAACTTATAAGCGAAATTACGGGCTTAACCATTGAAGAAATTAGAAAACTTTAAATACTCAGAAAATTTAAATAATTATAATATTTACAATTTTCAAATTTATAATCGGCGAGCTATTTTTATCAATTCTGCGAAATATTATGCTTGCAATTAATATACAATTACATTATAATAAAAGATAGTGGTAGAGAACAAATAGAATTGAAAAACAACTCCATACAGAATTTAAAAGTTGGTTAATAAAAAGAATGAATATTAGTAAGGCTAAATATTTATATAGAATTTATCAAACTATATATAAAAAATAATAGAATAGGGGAGAGTTAAATTTAAAATATATGTTCTTCTTTACCTGCAGAAAGACGGACTTTAGACTTTAGTCAGCATGATTTATTGAAATTTATTTAATAATAAAAAAATTAAAAATTAAAGGAGTAAAAAATGCAAAACAAAAACAAAAAAGAAAACGATTTGATTTCGATTGGTAAATCTTATTTTGAAAAAGAAGATTATGAAAACGCTATAAAAACTTTTTCAAAAGCGACAAAATTACAGCCCGATAATATTGATAATTGGCATTGGTTAGGAAACTCTTATTTGAGAATTATGCAATATAAACAAGCTATAAAATCTTTTAGTAAAGCGCTCGAATTAAATCCTAATAATGACTTAAGTTTATGTTTGTTGGCGTTATCATATTTTGCAAACGAACAATATAGAAAAGTTATAAAATTATGTCTGGAAGAGATAGAAAAAGAACCCGACAGTTATTTTTACTGGCAACTTCTTGGAAAATCTTATTATTATAATAATAAGCCTAAAGAAGCAATAGAATCGTATTTAAAAGCTATAGAATTAGATTCCAAAAATCCTATCATTTGGGACAGCATAGGTTTAATTTATCTGGAAAACGGACAAAATAAAGAAGCTTTAGATTTTTTCGCAAAGGCAATAAAATTAGCTCCAAAAAACAGCCAGTATTGGTTTAATCTCGGGAATGCATATTATGGCGACAAGCAATATAAAAAATCTATAGAATGCTATTTGAAATCTGTAGAATTAGAGGATGGAAAGGTTGCAAAAAATCGAAGAAAATTTATGCTACAACTTAAAGGTTTTGATTATGACGATGCAAAATGCTGGCTTAAAGTAGGACAATATTATTATCTTGATAAAGAATATAAAAATGTCATAAAAACTCTTTTAAAATCCTCAAAATTAGACGGCAATATTTTTGAAACTTGGTATTATCTTGGCAATTCGTATTTGTTTTTGAAAGATTATTCTAACGCGGTTAAATCTTATAAAAAAGGAATTAAAATTAATCCTAATGACAGTTCGATATTGAATAATTACGGCGTGGCTTTGGCAAACTTAAATAAAATCGAGGAAGCCAAAAAATATTTTAATAAAGCGTTAAAGATAAATTCTGAATATAAAATGGCAAAAGATAATATTGATAATTTAAATTCTTCAAATATTAAAAGATTGCATATTGAAAGTAGTTATATAGAGTTATTAGAAAAGGCTATGCGATTTCAAATTTAATGGGGTTCAAATGGATGATAAAAAATTAAACCAGCGTTTATTGGAGCATGCTATAAATTATTATGGTATAAACCGTTTTAAACGATTATTCAGTGTTCGTTATAAAAAAGAATTAAAAAAGGGTGGAAAGGGATTTATTCCGAATAGAGTTTTGATGCAAATGGTAAATATGGAGGCTTATTACGGACCTTATAAAGAGGACGAACCAAAGGATAATTAAACCATTACAAATTTTGGAGGATTAACATGAATAGTCGACAGCGCATTGATAAATCTTTATTAGAAGAAAAAGATATTATATTAAAACTTGGCAAACATTGTGGAATAAAAATTCCGCCGATTGAAAAATTAAGAAAAAACGGAATGAATAAGCAATTTCCTGCAAGTGACGAATTAATGGTATTGCGTTATATAAGTTGTTTTTTAAGATGGTTTATGCAAGATGATGGTGTTTATAATTTGTATAAAAAACTAAAAAACGGCGAGTCGATAAATGATAATTAAGGGTAGGGTAGCGTAAGAAATTTATTAAAAATGTTTATATAATATATTAGACTAAAAATTAAAAGGAGATTTTTAATGGCAAAAGAAAAATTAACTAACGAACAAATGGAATTAATTTTTGACACTATGGAAAATATATATAGTGGAGATATTGGTTTGCAAGAAGGAGTTGATAAATTAACATATGAAATAGGTATATTTACTTCAACATCTTATCAGTTTTTCTATAATACATTTAAAAATATGAAAAATGGTAAAACATATAAGAGAGGATTTAACAATGAAATTATAGAATTTTTTATTAATAGACTTGGTGAAAAATATGGTAAAGAAATGTTAAAAAAATCTTTAGAAGCGACAAAAGGAAATATTAAATATTGGTATGAACAATACGGAAATAAATCAAAAGGATTACTTAACATATGCAGAAAAATATCAGAAGATAATAAAATAGATATTTCTTTTAAAGATAGTGAAGTGTTTCCACCTAAACCTAAAAAATATACAAAAGATAATTTCTTACAAGAAGTTTATATAACCGAAAACGAATACGATAAACTTGTGAAATTAATAACGGAAAAGAAAAATATTATATTGCAAGGTTCTGCGGGAGTAGGGAAGACTTACGCTGCAAAAAGACTTGCATATTCTATAATCGGAGAAATAGATAAAGCGCGAGTGAAAATGATACAATTTCATCAAAGCTATTCTTATGAAGATTTTATTATGGGTTATCGTCCAAATGAAAACGGTTTTGAACTTAAAGAGGGAGTTTTTTATAAATTCTGTGAAGATGCAAAAAATGACGAAGAGAACAAAGAATATTTTTTAATCATAGACGAAATAAATAGGGGAAATATAAGCAAAATTTTCGGCGAATTATTTATGTTAATCGAAAACGATAAAAGAGGCGAGGGCGAGGCTTTGGAATTAATCTATAAAGAAGACGAGAAATTTTTTGTCCCAGAAAATCTTTATATAATCGGTTTAATGAATACGGCAGATAGAAGTTTGGCAATGTTGGATTACGCTTTGAGGAGAAGATTTGCTTTCTACGACATGAAACCAGCTTTTGACTCGGAACAATTTAAAAAATATCAAAATAAATTGGATAATGATAAATTTAATTCGTTAATTGAAAAAGTTAAAGAATTAAATAAAGTAATATTGGAAGACGGTTCTTTAGGAGAAGGTTTTTGCATTGGACATAGTTATTTTTGTAATTTGGAAACTATAAAAGACGATAAACTTTCGCTAATCGTAGAATTTGAATTAATCCCGCTATTAAAAGAATATTGGTTTGACGATAAGGAAAAAGTAAATAATTGGAAAACTGAATTAAGGAATTCCATAAAATGATACCGATTGAAAATATTTATTTTATGCTTTCGTATTATTTTAAATTCGACGCGTTAAATAATCAAATAATAAATCTTGATAATATTGAAAACTTTGACAATATAGCCGAATTAACCGCTCAAATTCTTTATAGAGGTTTAAATATTTTATTAAAAATAGGACTAGCAAAAGAATATATTTTATGCGCCGAGCCGTTATCGACTTTAAAAGGCAAAATTGATATTTCCGCTTCCATAAAAACTATGTCGATGCATAAAAAACGATTAATTTGTTTATATGATAATTTTTCGATTAATTTTTATTTAAATAGAATAATTAAAACGGCAATTTGCGAATTATTGAAATGCGCAATTAAAAAAGAAACAAAAGAAGAATTAAGAAAAATTTTATATTTCTTTAAGGAAGTTGAAACTATAGATATATATAAAATAAATTGGAATATTCAATATAATCGAAATAATCAAATTTATCGTATTTTAATTTCTATATGCCATTTATTTATAAAAGGATTATTAATAAGCGATTTGCCCGAAAGAAAAAAGAGATTATTTTTGAATACTCCAAATGACGAAAAAATTTTAAATAGCAGATATATGTCCGATTTATACGAAAACTTTATTTTTAAATATTATTTAAATGAATTGAAAGAAAAAAATATTAAATGTTATCATAAATCAAATATAAATTGGAAAATCGACAATGATAATGAAGGCAAGATAGAAATGTTGCCAAAAATGGAAACTGATATTATGTTAACTTGTAAAAATAAAATTTTAATTATAGATGCAAAATATTATCCAAATTATACTCGAAAAAAATATAACAGCGAAGAAATAATTTCAAAAGATAAATTGATTTCTGAAAATTTATATCAAATATTTTCTTATGTAAAAAATAAAAATTTAGAAAATAAAAATTATGAAGTTTCGGGAATGTTGTTATATGCCAAAACTAATAAAAACAATATTGATATTAACGAAACTTATAAAATGAGCGGAAATAAAATAAGCGTTCGTTCATTAAATCTAACTGAAAATTTTAAAAGTATTGAAAAAGAATTAAACGAAATAATTGAAGAATTTTTTAAAAAATAAAATTTAAA
>NZ_JBNMIZ010000108.1:0-8565 GCF_050873525.1 Brachyspira sp.
GAATGCAAATGGTATTTATATTTAGCTGTTGACATTTTATTTTTTGTATATTATAATGCTTTTATTATAGATTATAGAGGTTGCATATTCCGATAATGTGCAATATGTTAACTAAATAATGTGTATTATATTTCGTATTATTAAAAAATCATTCCCTAAACTGTAAAGAATATAAATACTGATACTTTCCGCCTTTTTTCATTAATTCTTCATGCGTTCCAGATTCGATAATTTTTCCGTTTTCGACAACGCAAATATAAGTCGCCGTTTTTATTGTCGATAATCTATGGGCTATAACGAAAGTCGTCTGCAAATTGATGATTTCGTTTAACGCTCTTTGAACATACATTTCGCTTTCCGTATCCAAAGCGCTTGTTGCCTCGTCAAGTATAAGTATCGAAGGCTTTTTCAAAACCGCTCGCGCCAAAGCTATTCTCTGTCTCTGTCCTCCCGAAAGCATTATTCCTCTCGGACCTATATGCGTATCGTAGCCGTTTGGAAGTTTGACTATAAACTCGTCCGCATGAGCTATTTGCGCCGCTCTGATTAAATCTTCATCGTTCGCTTCTCTATTTGCATATAAAATATTTTCTCTGACAGTTCCGTAAAATAATATATTTTCCTGCGAAACTACTCCGATTTGATTTCTTAAACTTCTCGTATTCAATTCTTCAATATTAATTCCGTCAAATCTTATAACTCCTTCCGTTGGGGAAAATAATTTTGGAATTAAACTTATAAGCGTAGTTTTTCCTCCGCCCGAATTTCCAACGAAAGCCACGACATCTCCTTTTTTCACGCTCACATTAACTGGACCCAAATGAAAAGGCTGGCTGTCGCTTCTTTTAGGATATTCAAAATGCACATTTTCAAAAGTTATCGAGCTTTCAATAGGTTTCATTTCTTTTTTGGTTTTATCGTCAACATTTTCCGCTGGCAAATCCATTATTTGAAAAACTCTTCGGGCTATTCCTTTTGTCATTTGCAAATTAATAAATATTCCCGATAAATCTCTAACGGGAGACGAAATATTTAACATATAAAGTAAAAATCCCCATAAAAATTCAAAAGGCATTTCTCCGATAAAAATTAAATATCCGCCGTAAGCCAATATCGTAAGCATCGCAACTATCATTACGAGTTCCGTCATCGGTCTATTTAAAGCCTGTAATAAAGACATTTTTCTAACCAATTTAATATAATCGGCATAAGCGTTTTTATATCTGTCGACTTCCTCTTCTTCTTTGGAAAATATTTTTATAACTTCTATTCCTCTTATATCTTCCTGCACTACGGAAGTTATATTTCCTAATAAATTCTGTTGCGCCGTTACTCTTGTTTTTATAAGTTTCGATACAAAATCTATTCCCAAAGCTATTAAAGGAGCTGCGATAAAACATGCCAGTGTAAGTTTAACATTCAAAATCAATAACGCGCATAAAGTCAATATTAAAGTTAGAGGAACGGTTATAAGATTAGGCAAAGTTCCAGATATAAAATTTTCTATAGTCGCAGATTCATTTAAAATCTTGCTTATTATATCTCCTTCCTTTTCCTGTTTATAATATGCAATGTCGGTATTCATTAAACCTTTTAACATGTCGGTGCGGACATCCTTCCCTATTTCCTGCGAAGTAAAAGAAAAAAGAAAAGTTTTTATATAATCAAAAGACACTCTAAAAATAACATAGAAAAATCCTATAAATATGATAAAAGCAAATTGAGCTATTATAACGGGATTAACCAAAGAATCCGCCGACAAAAAATGCTCGGCTATTTGTTTTGTGCTTATATTTGAAAGTTCATTAACGAAAGGAATTTTATCCAATATATCGACTCTCTTTCCGCCCGTAATTGCGATAGCCATCTGCCCGAAAAAAGGCGGAAGTATATTTATAACCGTGTAAAATATGCTTATCGTAAAAGAAGGAATAAATAATTTTTTATGCCTCATCGCATAAGATAATATTCTTTTATAAGGATGCGGTTCTACTTTACTATAATATTTTTTCAAATGTTCTTCGGTTACCGCTCCGTAATCGAAAGGTTTATTTTCTTTTTTGAAAAATTCTTTTATTTTTTTTATCATTACAATTATATCCTAATTTATTAACTTATTTAAATAATTTACATAATTAATTTTATATCTTTATATCAAATATTTCAATATTCGGATAGATTTTCTCCGTATTCGAGTTTCAATTTTCTATCCGCCATATTTGCGATAGAATTTGAATGAGTGACTATTATCAAAGACGCTTCCGTTTTTTTAGTCATATTCCATAAAAGTTCTCTCACTATTTCGGCGTTTTTTTTATCCAAATTTCCCGTAGGCTCGTCCGCTAAAATCAATTTCGGATTATTTATTAAAGCCCTTGCGATTGCGACTCTCTGCGCTTCTCCGCCCGAAAGCTCCCCTATTCTATGTTCAATTCTGTCTTTAAGCCCAACGATTTCAAGCAGATTTTCCGCTTTTTCTCTTGCAAGTTTTTTATTATATTTAAGCATTAAAGAAGGAATCATTACATTTTCTACGGCGCTAAATTCTCCGAGCAAATTATGAAATTGAAAAACATAGCCGAGTGAACTATTTCTAAAATGGGCAAGCTGTCCTTCGTTCATTTTATGAATATTATTTCCGTCAATATTTATGTTTCCGTCCGTTATATTGTCAATTCCGCCAATCAAATTTAAAAGAGTCGTTTTACCGCTTCCAGATTCTCCCGTTATCGCAAGTATTTCGTTTTTATATACTTTCAAATTCAAAGATTTAAGAACTTCCACTTTTGGCGGACCGATATAAGTTTTTTTAAGATTTTCTATATTTATCAGAACTTCATTATTCATATCTTAAAACCTCCGCTGGCTTATATTTGCTCGCTATATACGCAGGAATAATTGCGAAAATAACGGAAAGCAAAAACGAAATCGAAGCTACCATAATAACTTGATTAACATGTATTATTGAAGGAAGTCCGCCGCTCACATAATAAATGTCGGAAGGGAAAAAATCTGGAACTATCGGAACGGTTATTGAAGAAGTTATATGCGAAGGAATAAACCATATAATATTTACTATAAATTGCGAAATATATCTAATCGCTTCCAAAGTTTCATTGACATAATTTGCAAGAAGTATTCCAAAAATAACTCCGAATATAGTTCCAATCGCTCCTATAATCGCTCCTTCCAAAAAGAAAACTTGCGCCACATTTGAAGGTTTTAATCCCAAAGTTTTAATTATCGCTATATCCCTTCTTTTATCTTTTACGAAAATTATTTGGCTCGAAGCGATATTTAAAGCCGCTATCAATATAATAAAAGAAAGTATTAAACCGAGCATTAATTTTTCGGTTTGAAGCGCCTGAAAAAAATTCCTGTCAAATAACATCCAAGGCATGACATTATAAAATTCTTTTAAAGTTATATCCAAATCTTTTGCAACTTTATCCGCATTGAAAAAATTTCTCACTTTAACCGCTATTCCCGTGACGGCGTTATCGTATCCAACCATAGACTGTCCCGTTTTCAAAGGAACGATTACCATTCTGCTGTCGTATTCGTAATAACCCGTTTTATATATTCCTTTTATTGTGAAAGTATTTTTTTGAGGACGGAAACCTTTTTCAAAACTTCCCGAAGCCGAAACAATATCAATCGTATCTCCAACCGAAAGCGCATAATCGAAAGCCATTTCCGAACCTATAAGCGCCTCGTTGCTTGCCATAGATTTATTATTTCCTTCTATAAAATTGAAATATTTAATAAAATCTTTATCCGTTGAAAATATATCATCTTCAAAAGAACGAACGGTTATTAAAGTGGTAAAACTGTAAGTTCGCATTATGCATGGCAAAACTATATAAGGATATAAACTCGTTATTTCTTTATTGTCTTTTATATTTTCTATTACATAATTATAATCGGTAAGCGGCTGGTCGCTATAAGCGCTGATATTTATATGCGCTCTCATTCCGAGTATTTTATCTCTTATATCATCCTGAAAACCGTTCATTACCGATAGGACGGTTATCATTACCATATCGCCGACTAAAATTCCCAATATACATATTACCGTAATAATCGAAACGAATGAAAATTTCTTTTTAGCTTTTAGGTATCTTATACCGAGCATTAATTCTAATCTCAAATTAACTCCTTAATTTTTGGTTTTAATATTATATATAAATATAAATTACTATGCAAATTATTTTATACAAGAAATATTAAGAATTTTTGCTTTTTATTTTAAATTTAGCGCTATTTTTAAGAAAAATGCTGTTATAATTTAAAATATCGTTAAATCCAAATTCCCATATTAAAAATTCTTGTCCTCGCTTTTCAAAAAACAATGTTATAACTTCTTTTTGAGTATGAATGCTCCATTGTTGCATAGGATAGTAAAGTTGACGAATTATTATATTTTTTGTATTAGAATTTTTTGCTTCAACCAATACAATTCTATGCCGTCCTTCAAAACCCGCATCAACTTCGGTTTGCACAGATACGACATTAATATTTTTATATAAATCAGTATTAAAATTAAATTGCGGAGTATATTTTCTACCGCGAATACTTAATACCAAACTATCGTCTTGTAAAAAACTACGAATAAGAGACGAAGCATAAGCAAAATCTAAATGTTGCATTTCGGAATTTCCAATTTTTGCGCTTTTTATCTCAAAATCTATTTTGCTTGTATATTCTATAGCCTGCGTATTAATTTCTGGAATATCTATATAACCGTCTCCCTTGCAAATAATATATTCTCCGTTTTTTGTAGGCAAAATAAAAAGATTATTTTCTATAAAAATATCTGGTCTTTCTTCTCTGCTATCTTGTTTGCATAATACTCGAACTTCTTTTTCGGAGGTTTTATCAAAATCTCTTACGCAATTTTTTATTTGATTTGCATTTATAATAAATGGAGATTTATTAAAATCATGTTTTTTTATTTCTAAATCGTTATAGATTTTTTCCCAGCTTTTGTTATTCTTACTCATAATTTCCCTTTATAATAAGTTCCGTTATTTTTCCCCTTTTATCGCCTTTGCAATTTATCGCTCTTTTTGAACCTACTTCTATTATTTCAAAATCTTTATATAATTCTTTTATAAAATCGGTATTAGAATTGCTTTGCAAAACTTTTACTCCCTCATAATCAAGCATTTTAAATAATTCGTAAAGTCTTATTTGTTCGTTTGCCGAAAAATTATCAATATAATTAACAAAACTTGAAGTTTTATTAAGCGGAAAATAAGGCGGGTCAAAATATATAAAATCTTCTTTTTTAGTTTTTAATGAAACGATTTCAAAATCTTTATTTGTTATCGAAACATTTTTTAATGTCTTGTGAACCGAAAAAATTAATTCTTTATCGTATATTTTAGGATTTTTATAACTTCCCATTGGAGTATTAAATTCTCCTTTCGCATTATATCGGCAAAGTCCGTTAAAGCAGGTTTTATTAAGATAAATAAATCTTGCCGCTCGAAAAACTACGCTTAAAGAGTAAAAATCTAAATTCCTATCGAGATTACGAATTTTATAAAAATATTCTTTATTATGATTTTTCTTCAAAATTTCCAATTCTTCCAAAAGTTCGTTAGGATTAATTTTTATTTGTTTATAAGCGTTGATTAATTCTAAATTTTTATCGTTAAGATATATTTTTTTAGAATTTAATATTTTATGATTTTTAAGATAAAAAAATAAAGCACCGCCGCCGACAAAAGGCTCAAAATAAGAATTAAATTTTTTTGGAATAAACGGCATCAAATAATTTATCAATCCGTTTTTTCCGCCTGCCCATTTTACAAAAGGTTTAGCGTTAGCATTAAAATTAAATTCTTTTAAGTTTATCATTATTTAATTTTCCGAATCAAAACAATAATTACTTGAATATTAACATATAATTAAGAAAAAACAAATTCGTATATCTTAATAAAGATTATATTTGCTATCGATTAATTTGCATATATCGTTTGGTTCTATTGATTGCAAATCGTATAAAGGATAATATTCATAATCAATTTTTGCGGTATTATTTTTTATATCTTCTTCCAATTCTTTCGGTAAAACTATATTAATATTTTTATTCTTTACAAATTCTTTTGGATAATTCAAATAGCGACTGTAGGACATTCCGCTCGATATACATACAATATTATCATTAACGGCAATTCCTATATGATAACCCGCTGAATCGATAGTTATAATTAATTTCGCTTTATTAAAAATATAAAATACTTCGTTCAATTTATATTTTCCGCAGATATTTTTTATTGAGTTTGAATTAGAATATTCTATTATTTTATTTGCAATTTCATTATCGTTTTTAGAACCGACTATATACGATATTAATCCATATTTAGAATATAAATAATCGCATATTTTTGCAAAACATTCGGTTTTATAAATTCTTTCTTTACCGTTAGAAAATGGAAATATAATGCAATATTTATCATTAAAATTAAAATCTATCTTTTCAAAAAAATCTTTGTCAAGTTCCACATTCATATCTTTTAAATTTATTTTAGTATTCAATAATTGCTCAAAAAAATCTGTATTTATTATCGTTTCATGCGTTTTATCGTCTTCGTCTATATGATTAAAAATTAATTTATTATAAAGAGTAAAACCTCTTGCCCTATTATATTTTACATTACACCATAGCGAACCGTAAGAAGAAATTTTTTCTTTTGCATTTATATGCGATATTATATTATCAATATCCCAAGTTCGTCCATAAAAATGAGAAATTAATATATCGTATTCTACATTTTGAAAAACATATTTAAGATTTTCAGGACAGATATTATATTCTTGATACGGCATATATTCGTCTATATAATCCATATCAAAATTTTCTACAATATCTTTATGAGCATAATTGCCGATTAAAGTAATATTATAATCTTTGTAATATTCTTTAATATATGGCAAAAATTTTCTAAACAAAATATAATCGCCAATTCCAAATCTTAAAAATATTGCCAATTTATATTTCTTTTCTATATAGTTTTTATTCTTTATAATTTCTATTTTTCTATATAGTTTATATTGCAATTCTTTCGGTTTAGTAATAATTCTAATACCAAAAATAGTTCTTATTCTATATATGCCCTTATCTTGTCTATTGTAGATGAATTTAAAAATATTTTTCATGTTTTACCTACTATAGACAACGCATATAATGAAGTTGCAAATATCTGCAATGAGATAAATAGATTATAAAATATAGTTCTATTATTTGTATTAATTTTAAAAAATTTAAAATTATGTTGACTGTTGACTGTTGACTGTCACCGAATTATTAAAAAAGAAGTTTAACATCATAATGATTGAATTATACAACATTAAAAAATTTTTGTCAATAGTTTATAAAATACTTTCCGCTATGTAATGAACTATCTTCTCTCTAACATCTCTGCCGTAATAATCGAATTGATTTTCTCTGATTTTAATCAAATTTTCTCCGTTATTTTCCAAAAGCAAATCTATTTTATCAAAAATATCGTCCGTAGAGGTGGCGCTATAGCCCAAACCGTTTTGCTGAAGATAAATAGGATTTTCCTCTTCCTGCCCTGGCAAAGCTCCCATTGAAATAACGGGAATTATGCAATTAATCGCTTCTATTATAGCAGTCGGTCCCGCTCTCGTTATCAATATATCGTTTTCTGAAAATAATCTCGGCAATTCTTGAGTATAGCCTATTATTGTCGGAGCGTAGCTTTTTGAAGAAAAAAATTTTGTAACTTTATCGAAAGTGTTTTTATTTCTTCCGCAAACCAAAGTGACTTCGCAATTAAATCTTTCATACAATTTTTTTATTATATAAATAAGTCTTTTATTTTTTTCCGAGTTGTTAAGAATAATAATTTTTAATTTTCCGTTTATATTAGTTTTCTCTCTTATTTCTTCTCTTGAATCAATAGGAGATTTAAATCCTTCGCGCACGGGCAATCCGAAAGTCATTATTTTTTCTTTATCGATTCCGTTTTTTATCATATATTCTGTAGCCTCTTTTGAAGGACTTATAATTTTATCCGCTCTATTGTCGAACCAAATTCTCGTTATGGTAATTAAATCTGTGATTATTATAAAAAATTTTATATTCAATTTTTTCTTTTCTATTATATTAAGCAAACTTCCGCTAAATAAAGGATGAACATTTATAATCAAATCGGGTTTATATTCTTTAATGATTTTCAAAAATCTTCTCTTTATGCTGAAAGAATTATTTTTATTTAGAAAATCTTTATTCTTAAACGAAAATCTAAAAATCTTATTCCATAAATTAGGAAAATATTTTACGCAAGTATTGTAAAGTCTTTCCGCAGCGATAAATTCCGCTCCGCCCAAAGTGAAACCGTTTATAACTTTGCACTCGATTTTTTCTTTATATAATTTTTCAAACGACTGCATCAAAGCCGTATGAACACTTTTATGTCCATGCCCCGTGTATTCCGAAGATATAATTAATATCTTTTTCATATAAAAACCTTAAATAAAATTTGTTATATTATACTTAAATGAAAATCTTTTGTCAATTCTATTGTAAAC
>NZ_JBNMIZ010000109.1:0-8560 GCF_050873525.1 Brachyspira sp.
GTTTAAAATAAAAATCGTCATTGCGTGTCTTTATTCAAAGTAGTCCAAGCATAAAACAAGGTGGTTTTAATCCCTTGTGTGTTTTTCTATAAACTTTAACACAATAGGCTTCCCAAAGTGACGCACAAGCGAAAGCCCGTTGTTATTTTGTTTGGATTGCTTCGCTCCTTTAAGTCGCTCGCAATGACGATTAAAAAATATTGTCATTACGAGGTTCTGCCGAAGTAATCCAATTTGTATAGATTGCTTCAGCAGAGCTTCGCAATGACGATTTATTTTTTATTTTTATTTTCTAAATTTTAAATCACGCCTTGACTAATCATAGCGGCGCATACTTTTTTAAATCCCGCAATATTTGCTCCCGTTAGAGTGTCAAAAGGATTTCCAAATTCGGATGCCGTTTCATGCGTATTTTTGAAAATATTAATCATTATATCTTTCAATTTGGAATCAACCTCTTCAAAAGTCCAAGAATAACGCATTGAATTTTGAGACATTTCAAGACCAGAAGTAGCGACTCCGCCCGCGTTAGCGGCTTTTCCCGGACCAAATACGATTTTATTTTCGATAAAATATTTTGCCGCATCCAAACTCGAAGGCATATTCGCTCCCTCGCATACCGCTATTACTCCGTTTTTGACTAAAGTTTTTGCGTCTTCCAAATCTAATTCGTTTTGAGTGGCGCATGGAAGTGCAATATCGCATTTAATTTTCCAAATGTCTTTAGAATTTTCAGAATATTTTGCATTTTTATGAACATCCAAATATTCTTTTATTCTTCCGCGTTTTACTTCTTTTATTTGTTTGATTAAATCCAAATCGATTCCGTTTTCATCGTAAATATAGCCGTTGGAATCCGACATAGCCACAACTTTAGCGCCAAGCTTTTTCGCTTTTTCGCAGGCATATATTGAAACATTTCCGCTTCCAGATACGATAACCGTTTTATTTTTAAAATCCGTATTCTTTAAAGTTTTTAAAGCCTCTTCGGTAAAATAACATAATCCGTAGCCAGTCGCTTCCGTTCTTGTTAGCGAACCGCCAAATGTTAATCCTTTTCCCGTCATAACGCCGACAGATTCGTTGCAGATTTTTTTATACTGCCCGTATAAATAGCCGACTTCTCTTCCGCCGACTCCAATATCTCCTGCGGGAACATCCGTATCGGGACCGATATGTCGATATAATTCCGTCATAAACGCTTGACAAAAAGCCATAACTTCATTGTCGCTTTTTCCTTTCGGGTCAAAATCCGAGCCTCCTTTTCCTCCGCCCATTGGAAGCGAAGTTAAAGAATTTTTAAGAACTTGCTCTAATCCTAAAAATTTAATTATCGAAGCATTAACGGTTTTGTGGAATCTGAGTCCGCCCTTGTAAGGACCGATAGCCGAACTGTATTGAACTCGATAGCCTTTATTGACTTGAATTTTATGATTATCGTCAACCCAGCATACTCTGAAAATTATGAGTCTTTCGGGTTCTATAAATCTTTCGAGGACTTTTTCTTTTTCGACTGCGGGATTTTTCATAACATACGGTTCTAAAGATTCCAATATCTCAAGCGCCGCATTTAGAAATTCCTTTTCGCCCTCGTTTTTTTTGCATAAATCGTCATAAACTTTTTTTACATATTCGCTTTTAAACATTTTGTTCTCCTATTTTATTTAAAATTTTTTAAATGTTTAATAATTATTTTATTTTATAAGGATTTGTAAAACAATGCAAGAGTTTAGTTTTTATTTTTTATAAAATAATAAAAAATTTCTTGTTCTTTTTTGATAAAATTTTGTCATTCGCTCTGCGTCCCTTCGGGAACGAGTGCAACGCCCGAAGTAATCTATTTACTGTGGATTGCCACGCTATCGCTCGCAATGACGGATTGGTAAAAATTTAAATGACAGTTTAATTAAATTTTATGAATTTAAAAGTCGATAAATAGAAAGTAATAATTGTTATTTGATTAAGTTATTTGTTTTTTGAGAATTTAATAAAAATTGCAAAGTAGATAACAACGGGCTTTCGCTTCTGCGCCATTTATGGAAAACCCATTGTTATTAAGAAGTGGATTGCCACGACTTCTTACGAAGTCTCGCAATGACGATTTAGGACGATTTGATTAAATTTATTAAAAAAATATTTGACTTTTTTAAAAATAACGGTTATTATAAGTAAAGAAAAAAAATTTAAAAAAAGCCAGAGGCGAGAGCCGAAAGGCGAGGAGAACAAAATGACAATAATTAATGCAGTTAAAAGGAAAGGGTTTATTATATCTAATAGGCATCTCGGTTTTAATTTCAATAGTATTCATTGCATGTAACAAAAAACCGACAGCGAGTAACGATTTTGCCGAAATAGACAAAGATTTGCCTATCTCAACTGACGGAAGCGGAAACGATACCGTTACAAGCGCAACATTATCGGAAGCCAATAATATAGACAGCCCCGTAGTTGTAGTTTCGGGCGATAAACTTATAATCGCTTACGGAGAAGGAAACAATATTAAATATCGCACGAGCGGTGACGGAGGAAAGAGTTTTTCTACAGCTATAGATTTAAGTCTTTCCGCGCAATATCCTTATATTTTCTTTGACGGAAGTAAGGTTAGCGTTATGGTAACGAAAAACGGCGGTAAAACGGGAGTTTCAACAAAAGTTATAAGCGAGATAAATGGAACATTCCAATTAAATAATAATGGAGCATACGAGATAAGTGGTAAGTCAGAAGCAGGTTTGAGCGGAGTAGTAGGAGTTGGTGGCTCAGCGGCTGGAGGAGTAGGAAGCGTAATAGAGGCAGAAAAATATTTTGGTAAAAAAACTACAATCCGAACCGCTGCGGGCGCGGGAATAGGAATCGGCAATACTCGTCAAATTCCTTTAAGCGAAGTTAATGGAACTACATATTTAATATTAGAGGCTAAACTATTAACAGCTCCTCATAGTGGATGGGGCTGGGATTTGAAAGCAAATTCTAAACAAACTAAAGGAAATGACGATGTTATAAAAATAGCTAAAGATGGAAGCATATTTAAAACGAGCGAGATAGCCGAAAAATCAGAAAGTTATTCGATTACTGCTAACGGAAAAATAACGGGTATAACTTCAAGCCCTACAGTAGGAAACAATACTAAAGACGCGTCTATTGCTACGGATGGAAAAGGCAATATATATACTTTGACTATAGAAGACGGCGGTTTAAAATTTAGAAAGTTTGGCACAAGTATAAGTAGTTCTGCGGACGGATTAAAGAAGTAATTTGCGTTAAGGTTTAATCGGGCTTAAAATTGAAAAACGATTTGAGAGTTAATTATTAATTCCAAACGATTATAGATTTGAAAGTTCACGGTTGTTAAAATAGATATTAGATTATTTGTTTGTGTTATTCTCAAGGGCGATGCATGAAAGTGTGTCGCCTTTATTTTTGGTTAGTAATATTAGAATTGGATTGCTTCGCTGTTGGTGTTGGATTGGCTAAAATTTTATTTGACTTTTATTAAATATTTGTTATATTATTAGTATAGGATTAAAAAACCTGCAATTAAAATAAGGAGTTAATTATGATTGATGCAAAAACATTGAAACTTTCAAAAAGATTAGTTATTATTTTATTAATAGCGACTTTTAGTATTTCTGGAATAATTTCTTGCGGTGGCGCCGATATTACGGGAAGTGGCAGAAGAGGTTATTCGAGCGTAAATGTTGGCGATGATACAAATTCTGGAAACGATTCCGCAAATTCTGGCGGCGGTTCTTCAGGCGGAAGCGGAGATTCTGGAGGCGATTCCACATGGAACACGAGCTATTATTACAGAATTCGAGTTCCTTTTGCAGTAGGCGGAAACGGTTATACTAATGTAAGCTATGCGGATACAAACACATTAAAACAATTATGGTTCGACCAAATCAATAGAAAAGCCATAAACGATGGAAGAGTTTTTGCTATAAGAAATAGGTCAAATAATAGAGACGCCAATAATTTTCAAAAAAGACATACTCATGGACAATATAGCGCTCAGGATTATTATTACTTCAACGAAAACGGAGATATAGTTTATAAAGAAGACAATACTATTATAAAAAAGTTTATGGGAGCGATTATAACCGAATATAGAAATGTGTCGTTAGAAAGGGGACATAGAGCGAATTTTGGATTTAACGATAACCGTCAGGCTATAGTAAATATTAGCTGGACACTAAAAGGCGACTATACGGTTGGAGCTATTTACGCTAACGCTTTGACAACCGAAGAGGCGCGAACGAAATATGCGGGCGACAATCCATTTAAAGACGGAGTATTCGATTTTATTACTTTTAGGCATCAGGTAGAAACTTTCCATAACGGAGTGGCTTATGCAAATAATTTATTTGAAAGACAATATATAAATCCGGGCTTTATAGAAGTTTTAGTTATGTGCGACTACTATTATAGTATGGAATCTGGCGCAGCCGCGGTTCATTCTTATTATCCTTACTACGGAATATATAATTATTATAAAGAATATAAGAATCATCCGGGCATTTATTTCACGCCTGAAAATATTCCTTACATGACCAATCATAATATATATTTGGAGCAAAGACCCGAATATACTACTGGGCAGTTGACTCATACCGCCGAGTTTACGGATAACCATCGAGGCTGGTGTTTCTTGTTTATGCCGGGACAGAAGAATTAAGATAATTTAGAATATTAGCAAAACTATTGGAATAGGGGAAGGCTAAAAAATAGTCTTCCCATTATAAAGCAATTTATATAGATTGGATTGCTTCGCTTCGTTCCACTTACTCGCAATGACAATAAAATTAAAGTTCGTAATGACGGTTTAGCAAATGCGCATAATGACCGATAAAGCAAAGTTCTAAATGACAAGTAAATTATGTTAACTTTATTCATAAATTTATTTGACTTTTCAAAAAAAATCGTTATACTTTTTGTATTGAAAGAATAGATTTTTTCAAGATTATAAAAAATTTGAGTGAGGATGAAATGAGAAAAACAATTTATTTTATAATTTCCGTTATTATGACTGCGGCTATTTGTATGGTTTCATGCGCCGATAGGATGGACAGCAATTTAAATCAAACTGGATTAATTGACCAAAACGGAAATGTGCTAACCAATACTTTAGTCAAAACGAATAGCCTTCGTTTTACGGGCGATATTCCAGCTTGGGCTACAAATATGAATGTCGATTATATCGTTACAACCAATTTGGAGTATTCCGAAGTCAGATATTCGGACGATATACTCGCTCCAGATTTGTCCGATAAACCTACCGACTATTATAAAATATATGTTCCTTATGCAGGGAAAGGAGACGATTATTATACCGTTAGCTATAAAGATACAAATAAATTAAAACAATTATGGCTCGACCAAATCAATAGAAGAGGTATGGACGATGGAAAAGTATTTGCGATAAGAAATAAGTCGAATAATCGCGACTTGAATAATTTTCAAAACTTGCATAAGAATGGAAACTATCAGGCTCGAGATTATTATTATTTTAACGATAACGGAGATATAGTTTGGAAAGAGGATGGCAGAATAATAAAGAAATTTGTCGGAGCGATTATAACTGGACATAGAGATGTAAATAAATATTTCGGAGATTGGAACGGAATGTGGAACGAAGGACCTTATCATGGATACGCTATAGAAAGATATGAATGGAAACAAAGAGGCGTTTTAACTGTTGGAGGGGTTTACGCCAATACTTTGAGCATATTTCAAGCGCGAAAGTATTATTTTAAGGCAAAAACGGGAGGAGAAGAAGATTTTAAAAGTGGAGACGACCCGTTTAAAGATGGAGTTTACGATTTCATAGCTTATCGTTGCAGAATTGAAACTTTCAATAACGGAATATACCGAGAAGCTAAACTGTTTGAAAGACAATTTGTATTCCCTAACTTTGTGGAAGTTTTCGTTGTCGACCCCGAAGATAATTTGGGCTATAAGGATGCTGCGGGCGTTTATTCTTTTTACGCTTATTATGGAGTATATGATTTGTATGGTCCATACGAAGGCAATCCTGGATTTACGCGTGAAAATATACCTTATATGACTAATCAGAATATATATTTGGGGCAAAGACCAGAATATACTACCACGTTGCTTACTCATTCGGCGGCGTTTACAGATGGACATCGTAATCCGAATTGGCATTATTTATTTATGCCGGGACAGAAGAATTAAGATAATTAAAACCATCCATAATTTAATTAAGGACGCTTTCATTTATTTGGAAGCGTCTTTTTTATTTCAAATTTTATTGTATAATAAATAAAAAACCTACGGCGTTAAAATGTTGAATAAAAATTATATAGACTTTCTTAAAAAACAAAATATATTGATACTCGGAGCGACTCCAAGAAGCGGTATAAGTATCGCCAATGTTATTTACGATATTAATAAATCGGAAAATATAAATATTAATTACGCTTTAAGCGACAGTAAAGAAAAAGATAAACTCAATTTGGATAATTTGAAAGATAAAAATGCAAAATTATTTTTTGGTAGTCAGGATACTTCGATTTTGAAAAATATAACTCTTATAATAATTTCTCCCGGAGTTCCGCAAAGTATTTCGTTGGTTGAAGAAGCGAAAAAAAGAAAAATAAAAATAATAGGGGAAATTGAATTTGCATATAATCTTTTACCCGACAGAAATTATATAGCGATAACTGGAACGGACGGAAAAACTACAACAGTAAATTTGATTTATAATATTATAAGTTCTTATAAAAAGGCGCGACTTTTGGGAAATGTAGGAAATACATTTTCTAAAGAAATTGAAAATATCGAAAAGGACGAAGATATAATTTTGGAGCTTTCAAGTTTTCAGCTCGAGACAATCGAAAATTTCCATCCTCATATATGCGCGATATTGAATATTGCCGAAGACCATTTGGATAGATATAACGATATAGAAGATTATTTTAACGCTAAAAAAAATATTTATAAGAATCAAAACGAAAACGATTTTTTAATTCTCAATTACGATAATATTTTTACGAATAGACTTTATAACGAATTAAAAAATAAAGAAGAAAAATTTAATGTTTTGACTTTTTCTACTAAAAATAAAAACGCCACGATTTATTATGATAACGAAGAAATATTTTATCAAAATAAAAAATTGTTTTCAATAAAGAAAAGAAAATTATTTGGAAATCATAATGTGGAAAATATTTTGGTTTCAGTTTTGGCGACTTTGAAAAATAATATTCCCATAGAATATATAGAAAACGCCGTGAATAATTTTAACGGAATCGAACATAGATTGGAGTTGGCAGCGACTATAAATAATGTAATGTATATCAACGATTCAAAAGCCACTTCTATGAACGCGGTAATGAGCGCTTTAAAATCTTTCGATAAAAATATAATTCTAATAATGGGCGGAAGAAATAAAAATATTGATTTCAGTCCTTTGAACGATATTATAAACGAGAGAGTAAAAAAACTTATATTAACGGGCGAGGCTGCGGAATCTCTAAACGATATGATAGCGAGCGATAAAAAAATTATAATAAAAGATTTTACGGACGCTTTTAATTACGCTTCTTCTTTGGCAATGCGCGGAGATATAGTTTTACTTTCCCCTGGATGCGCAAGTTTCGATTCTTTCAAAAATTATGAAGAGCGCGGAAAATATTTTAAAAGTCTGGTTTATAAATTAAAGAATAATATTTAATTCGGTTATGCATTTTAAGTATAATTATATATAAAACAAAATTTTAAGGTTTCATTATACTTTCCAAACCGTTGCATACTAATTTTATAGCAAGTTCTTTGACTTCTTCCAACGATAACTTTTTGCCATCCGCTACCCATTGCCTGTAAATAATCGCGGAATTCGCGCCGTAATATGCAAAAATTATATTCTCGTAAGCTTCGTTATCCGAAAAAGCTCCTCTATTGGTTTTCTTTCTATAATCCATAACTTTTTTAACTATTCTATCGCTAATATTTCTATAACTTCCGCTGCATAATATTCTTTCGTTGAGCGGTTCGTTATTTGTGCTGTCAAAAAATAACCCGATTAAATATTTCATGTCTTCAATATTTGTATAAGAAATTTGTTTTTCTATAAAAACATTGGCATAACTATCTTGTATTTCGAGTAATAAATCGTCCAAACTCTCATAATGCAAATAAAAAGTTTTTCTGTTTATTTTCGCTCTTTCGGTAAGTTCTTTTATCGTGATATAATCGTAATCCATTTCAAGTATCATACTTTTAAAAGTATTTCTTATAATCTCTTTGGTTTTTACTACTCTTAAATCTTCTTTTTTGTTTTTTTCTTTTAAACTCATATAAAATATCTCCTTTTTTTAAAATTTTATGCCTCATAATTAAAATATTTGTGGCATAAAGGACTATAATTAAAATCCTGTCCCTTGACTCAAGATTCTAATTTATTATAATACATAATCAATAAATAAGCAATAGTTAAGAAATAATATACATAAAAATAATAATACTCATTTTAGAATTATTTTTTACTTTTATCGCTTAAATTAGGTTAATTACAATGTTATAAAAATTAAAAAAAATTAAA
>NZ_JBNMIZ010000110.1:0-8236 GCF_050873525.1 Brachyspira sp.
ATTTTTATTATTATATTTTTTATTTTTTTTAGAATTATTAAACGAATAAGAATCGCTTATTTCGTTTTGCCTATGAAACTTGTTCATTTTTCTTCTCCTGTTATTTTGTTTAATTTAATTAATTTAAGAAAAATTATAACATATTATAAAATTTATTGCAACACTTTATTTATATTTTTTTTAATAAAAATTTAAATAAAATATTTTATAATTAATAAAATTAAATTAAAAATCACCAAATACTTTTATTAGGCTTTCTTAATTCTGGCTCATCGTTACTTGGAATAACTTTTTTCAATTCGTTATAAAGTCGTTTTTCTTCCGCAGACAATTTTTTATTTACATCGATATTGACTATAACGAGCAAATCGCCGCGAACTCCTCTATTTAGATTTGTCGCTCCGCCGCCTTTGAGCTTGAATACCTGCCCGCTATTCGTTCCCGCTGGAATTTTTAATTTTACTTTTTTCTTATCCAAAGTTTCTATCAATATATCCGTTCCCAAAGTCGCCTGAACTATATTTATTCCGACTTCCGTTATCAAATCGACCCCGTCTCTGATAAAATATCTGTGAGGCAAAACATTAATATACAAATACAAATCGCCGGGAATTCCGCCTGCAACCGCTTCGCCTTCTCTCGAAACTCTAAGTTGAGTGTTGTCGTCTATGCCTTTAGGAATATTTACGGAAATAGTTTTCGGTTTTCTAATCGTTCCCGTTCCATTACAATTTTTGCATGGAGTTGTTACTATCGAACCGCTTCCATGACATCTACTGCAAGTTCTTCTCACGCTGAAAAATCCTTGAGCCGTTCTTATCTCTCCGCTTCCGCCGCAGGTTGGACAAGTGGTAGTTTTTGTTCCTGGTTCCGCTCCGCTTCCATGACAAACATCGCAGACATCGTTTTTATCGAGTTTGATTTCCATCTTTTTTCCAAATACCGCGTCTTCCAAAGAAAGATTAACATCGTATCTTATATCGTTTCCTCTTCTCTGTCTGGTAGAACTTCTGCCGCCAAATCCTCCGCCAAAAAACGAACTAAATATATCGTCCAAATCTCCAAAACCTCCGCCTCCGCCGAACATTGAAGAAAAATCGAAACCGCCTCTTCCGTAAGCGTCCGCAAAATCGCTATGAACTCCTTGAAATCCGAATTTATCATATTGAGCGCGTTTTTTCTCGTCCGATAATATTTCGTAGGCTTCCGTAGCCTCTTTAAATTTTTCTTCCGCTTCTTTATTGTTTGGGTTTCTGTCGGGATGATATTGCATCGCCAACTTTCTATATGCCTTTTTTATCTCGTCCGCATTTGCAGTTTTTGAAACTCCCAAAACCTCGTAATAATCTCTTTTATCAGCCATTTATAAATATCCTTCTTGACTTAAATTAAATAAAAATAAAATATAATTATACTTTTAATATTCCCAAAATACTTTAAAAATTTTAAACCTCTTCAAAAAACATAAAACTATTTACAAACATCAATACTCCCGCGGCAATCCAAACCGATTTAGTTCCAAATCTATTAGTAAATAGAGAGCCTAAATACGCGCCTAAAGTAAAGGACAAAATAATAATCAAATAAATAAGTCCGTTTTTTCCGCTTTTAATGGAAGTATCTTTGACTTTATTTTTGCTAAAGAAAAAATCAAATAAATGTTCCGAAGCCGAGCGCAAATTTCCCGTGCACATTGTGGAAACATAGGAAAGCCCTTCCACTTTATTGAAAGTCGACATATGAACCGCCGATATAAAAGAAACAGAACTAACCATTAAAGCGTTTGGGAAACTCTTTGAAAATATCCCAACCATAAAAAATATAATCGTATTGATTAATAAAATAATATATCCCCATTCCATTATATGTTTTCCGTTCGTAATTTTTTTTATAAATTGAGCGAACCAAATTCCGCATATAAAAGACAATATTGGAAATAAATAATCTATAGCTCCGTAAAAATTGCCTCTCGCCAAATTCATTGCAAGAAATATAATATTTCCCGTTTGAGCGTATGCAAAAATTCCGTCTTTCGTTATATAAGTATAAGCGTCCACATAACCGCAAACCATCGAAAGCATCGAAGCTATATATATCGTCTCCAAAATATGAATATCTTTCTTCTTATTCTTTACAAAATTATCAGTAAAATTATTCATAAAAGAGAAAATATTTTTTTTCGATTTACTTTTTTTTGATGCATCTTTTTTTAATAATTTATTAATCAAAATCAAAACCTTTATAATTGAATTCGTATAATTATATATCAAAGAACAATATAATCAAATAGGCGGCTAAAATATTTCGTCTATATTTTAATTTTCAACTTCAATACTTTAACCGCCAAATGACTTTATATTCAACTTTTACTTTTTATCATTATCGTCCACAACCTCGTAATCTGCGTCCACAACCGAATCGTCTTTTCTCGTATCTTCGTTATTCATTTCATTTGCCTGACTTTGCTGTCCCGTTTGTCCTCCAGATTGCTGTCCTTGTTTATATAGAGATTCTGACGCCTTGCTCCAAGTTGCTTGAAGTTCTTCCGTAGCCCTTTTGATATTATCCGTATTATTAGAATCTATAGCCGATTTCAAAGCGGACACTTTAGATTCTATTTCGGATTTATCGGAAGGCTGTAATTTATCTCCAGATTCTTTCAATAATTTTTCCGTTTGATAAATCATGTGGTCCGCGTTATTTTTAGCTTCCACTTCTTCTTTTTTCTTTTTATCCTCTTCGGCATGCTTTTCCGCGTCTTGAACCATTCTATTAATTTCTTCTTCGCTTAATCCGCTCGAAGATTCTATTCTTATTTTCTGCTCTTTTCCCGTTCCCAAATCTTTAGCCGATACATGCACTATTCCGTTTGCGTCTATATCGAAAGTAACATCTATTTGTGGAACTCCACGAGGCGCTGGCGGTATTCCAACCAAATCGAATCTGCCAAGCTCTCTATTGTCGTTAGCCATTTTTCTTTCGCCTTGTAAAACTCTTATAGTTACCGAAGGCTGATTATCCGCCGCCGTTGAAAATACCTGATTCTTTTTCGTAGGAATCGTGGTATTTCTATTTATAAGAACAGTCATTACGCTTCCTTCCGTTTCAATTCCCAAAGAGAGAGGAGTTACATCCAAAAGGAGAACATCTTTAACATCTCCTTTTATTATTCCGCCTTGAACTGACGCTCCCATAGCTACGGCTTCGTCTGGATTTACGCTTTTATTCGGCTCTTTATTAAATATGTTTTTAACGGTTTCTTGGACTAAAGGAATTCTCGTAGAACCTCCAACCAATATAACCTCGTTTATATCGTTTAAAGTTAAGCCCGCATCTTGAATCGCTTTTTCGCATGGAATCCTCGTTTTTTCAACCAAATCTCTTATTAGCTCTTCAAATTTAGACCTAGATAAAGATACATTCAAATGTTTAGGTCCAGATGCATCCGCAGTCAAATAAGGCAAATTAATATCGGTTTGCAATGAGCTTGAAAGTTCTTTTTTAGCTTTTTCCGCGGCTTCTTTCAATCTTTGCAAAGCCATTTTATCGTTATTTAAATCAATGCCCTGCTCTTTTTTGAATTCGCTTATAAGCCAGTCGATTACCGCATGGTCAAAATCGTCTCCTCCCAAATGCGTATCTCCGTTCGTGCTTTTTACTTCAAATACTCCGTCAGCCAATTCCAATATGGATATATCGAAAGTTCCGCCTCCCAAATCATAAACGGCTATTTTTTCGTCTTTCTTTTTTTCCATTCCGTAAGCCAAAGCCGCCGCCGTAGGTTCGTTGATTATTCTCAAAACATTAAGCCCCGCAATTCTTCCCGCGTCTTTTGTAGATTGTCTCTGACTGTCGTTAAAGTATGCTGGCACGGTAATAATGGCGTCCGTTACAGTTTCTCCCAAATATTCTTCCGCCGTTTGTTTCATCTTTTGAAGTATTCTCGCGCTTATCTCTTGCGGAGTAAAATTGCCTTCCAAAGTTTTTATTTTTACTTTTCCGTCTTCTTCCAAAACGGTATAAGGCATTCTCGAGCGCTCTTCCGTTACTTCGTTATAAGTGTTTCCCATGAATCTCTTTATTGAAAATATAGTATTTTCAGGATTCGTTACCATTTGGTTTTTAGCGGGCTGTCCCACCAAAATCTCGCCTTTATTCGTAAAAGCTACAATCGAAGGAGTCGTTCTGTTTCCTTCGCTATTCGTTATAACTACAGGTTTTCCGCCTTCCATTACGGATACGCATGAATTTGTAGTTCCTAAATCTATACCTATTATTTTACTCATTGTATTCTCTCCTTAAAAATAATTTTTTTAATAAAATATATTGCGTTCTTAAATTTAATCTTTAGTCAGAACGCTTACAATATATTCCGTGTGACCGTTTCCCAAATGAGAAGTATTAAGGTCGACATTTATTACTTCCCTATTCTCGATATGCTTATTAATTTTATCCGTTAAATCTTGTAAAACGGTATTAATATGCTGTCTGTCCGCAGCTTTCGGCTCGTAATAAGCTCTAAAAAGTTGAATATGCGCCATAAAAAATCTCCTGTTTTTAATTTATTTTTTATTTTTAAAAATTTATTTATTTTATTTATTAATTTAAATTTTTTGCAATTTTAATTTATTCTTTAGCTTTCGGTTTTCCAACTATAACTTTAGCCGTTCTCAAAAGCTCATCGTTTAATTTATATCCTTTAGCGTAAACTTCCACAATTTTTTCATGCTCGCAATCGGGAATTTCAACCATAGTCAAAGCCTCATGCAAATTCGGGTCGAACTCTCCGCCCAAACATTCTATTTCTTCCACTCCGTTATCATGAATAAAATCTATAAACTGTTTATGTATCAATTCTATTCCTTTGTAATATTCGCTATTTTGAATATCGCTATTATTTTCTCCCGCTTTTATCGCCCGCTCGAAATTATCCATGAAATTCAAAAGAGATAATAATAAATCTTTATTCGCTCTCTTTATCGTGTCGATTTTTTCTTTCGCCGCACGCTTTCTAATATTTTCCATTTCCGCCATAGCTCGCATATATTTATCTTTCAAATCGGCATTCTGATTTTCCAATTCTTCAATTTTTTTATTCAATTCGTTTTCTTTATTATCTTCGTTATCGCTTTCTTTATTTTCTAAATTCTCTTCGGTTTCAATACTTTCATTATTTTCGATATTTTCGTTATTTATTTCTTTGCCGTTTTCCATTTTTGATTCTTCCATTTAATCGCCATTCTCCTTTCCAATTAACTTTTAACTTTATTTATTTTTATTTTATCAATTTTTTATCAAATCTTTACGCTATATTAATATGCAATAAATATGCCAATTATTTTAATTATTATTTAAGAAAAACGCGGAATTTTTAATAAATTCTATCAAAATTATAACGATTCAAATAATTTAGTAAACATAATAAATATAAATTGTATTATTATTAAACTTTAAAATATATATAATTTGTATCGTTTTTATACTGCATTTAAAGATTAAATTCAAAATTATGTTAATAAGATTTAAAAAAGCATCCCCGCTGAGGAAAGGACCGCAGCGGGAATTATAAGGAGGTTTATGAAAAAAAATGTATTATTATGAATAAACATAATAAAACACACTTATTATTATAAACAAAATCCATATAAAAGTCAATACTTTAAATAAAAAAAATTTTAAATTCTGCAATATTTTTTATGAATTTTAGCTTTCAATATTAAAACTTGATATTATATTATTCAATTCGAGCGACAAATGGGAATTAGATTTCAATTCTTCTCTAATTTTATCTCTTCCATGAATTACCGAAGCATGGTCACGATTGAAATCCAAACCTATTTCTGTAACGGATTTTTTGGAATATTCGCATGCCAAATACATTGCGACATGTCTTGCCTTCGATATAAATTTGGTTCTGTCTTTGCTATCAAGTAAAGAAATTTCCATTCCGTAATAATCGGAAACTCGTTTTTTAATTTCTTTTATCGTGGCATTTTTCAATTTTGGTTTGCTCGTAAAATAATCTTTAAAAATATTCATCTCTTCGCATTGACTGACATTCGGAGTAATTTTCATTATATCTCTAACCGACAAATAAGACATTATCGCTCCTTCGATTTTTCTAACATCGGTTGTAATATTTTCCGCCATATATTTCATAATTTCTTCGTCAATGGAAGTATTCAAATCTTTAATTTTTCTTTCTATAATTGCAAGTCTCGTTTCGTATTGCGGAGGCTCAATCGACAAAATCAAACTTTGTTCAAATCTATTTTTTAATCTCGCTTCAATATTTCTCAATTCTTTTGGAGGTTTATCGCTTACAAATACCATCTGTTTTCCCGCGTTATACAAAAATTGAAAAATCTCAAAAAGTTCTTTTGAAGTTTCTTGAGCGCTTTCAAGTAACTGTAAATCGTCAAGTAAAAACATATCGAGAGATTTATACTTTCTTTTAAAAATATCGGGCTTTTTAATCTGAAGTCCATGAATATATTCGTCTCTAAAACCGCTTCCGTCCACATAAAGAACTTTCGCGTTTTTATTTATTTCCAAATAATTATTTCCAATCGCCTGAAGTATATGAGTTTTCCCAATTCCAACGCTTCCGTAAATATAAAGCGGATTATATTCCTTTCCAGCTTTTGAAGAAACCAATTTTGCGGCTTCAAAAACATATCTATTATTATTGCCTTGAATAAAATTATCGAAACGAAATTTTTTATTTAAATTCGTCAAATTCGATTTATCAATTTTTTTTGCGGAATCGATATTATTAATTGTCTTTTCTTTTATATCTTCTTTAATTTCTTTTTCAATTTTAATATTATTATTTTTAATAAAATCTGCATCCACAATAATTTTAATGTCTATATCTTTTTCGCATTTATATTTAAAAAAATCTTCTATTCTTTTTAGAAAATCTTTTTTGATATGAGTCGCGGCAAAATCGCCCGAACAAACTATAGTCGGATTATTATTTTTATCGATTATAAAAGCGGAACTTTCAAGTAAAGTGATGGCGTTATATTCTTCTTTTTTTTCTAAAATTTCTAAAAATTCATTCCAATAATTTTTAAGTTTTTCCATTTGTTAAAACCCGATTTTTTAATTATTTAATAATTTGAATAATTTAATTAATCTATTAAACGAGATATTATTTTGATTATATATTAAAAATGTAAAATATCAATAATGCATTGGTTATATGGCTTATATTTAGCATTATTTCAATTTATCTTAAATCATATTGATATTTTTTTATCAATTCTTTTATTTCGTTATAATCTATATTTTCTTTTATTTTAAAAACGCCTAATGTATCCGCTTGATTTATGCATTCCAAATAATTTAAAAGCACATGATAATAATCTCTATCGAAAAAGTCATGTATGATTATAATCGCATTTTTATTTAGATTAATAATGCTCTGTAAAGCGCAACTTACTCTAAATCTTCCGTCTATAAATACCGTATCTATTTTTTCTTTATCTATATCTTCAAAAACATTTGACGAATAATTTGGATATTTATCATATTCCGAATCGTCTATTGGATAACTTGTATCTCTAATTTTTCCAATATATACAAAATAAAATTTTAGTCTGCATAATAATTCTTGCTCGTATATAAAATAATTCATCCTCATATGATTAATCCAATTTATATCGCCTTCCACACAAACAACTTTTGCATCGGTAGATTTCAAAACGAGAAAAGTGCTTCCGCCTCCGCCGAATTCCAAATAATGTTTAGAATTTTTAATCGTATTTATAAATAATTCTCTTTCCAAATCTGACATTATAGGTTTTGTGGAATTTAATTTTAAACTTTTCAATTCTAATAAATCTCGTTTCATATTTTCTAAATCTCCGTAAAAAATTCTTATAGCTTTTCTTAATCTTCTATTTGGTATCCACCAGACAATATCGTCTATATCCGATTTAGGATTTTTCTTTTTGAAAGTAATTTTAATAAATAAAAGTTTTATTATGATATATTTGTCGGTTTCAGTTTTTTAAAAGAGTTTAATCATGATAAAACTCCTAATATAAAATAAATTGGAATATATAATTTTTTAGTTTTGCAATGAAAAAACAGCCAAAAATTATATGTTAATGGCTTGTATTGTATTGTATTGTATTGTATTGTATTGTATTGTAGAATTTACATCCGCTCATTTTTCAAAAGTCCTTTTTCTAATTTTTAATTCTATCAATTTAGGAAAATTATATAC
>NZ_JBNMIZ010000111.1:0-8229 GCF_050873525.1 Brachyspira sp.
ATAATAAACCAATAAACCTATTGAAGTTTATCAAATTATTAATTATAATCTTCTTAAATAAATTTTATAAATTTATAAATTTAAAAATTAGGAATCTTTATTTTATGGAAAAAGTTAATATAAGTCTTATTGGCGTTGGAAGAATGGGACAATTCCATCTCAATGTTATAAATCAAATAAACTCTATCAATTTGACGG
This sequence comes from Brachyspira sp., assembly GCF_050873525.1. Lineage (GTDB taxonomy): Bacteria > Spirochaetota > Brachyspiria > Brachyspirales > Brachyspiraceae > Brachyspira. The sequence goes on from NZ_JBNMIZ010000111.1 coordinate 199, forward strand.
GAATTTACGATGCGGACGAAAAACATTTAAACGAAATTTCAAGCAAATATAATTTAAATAGTTTTTCAAGTTTGGACGAAGCGATAGACAAATGCGATGCCGTTATAATAGCGAGTCCCACAAAATTTCATTTCGATATAGCTAAAAAATCCGTTCAAAAAGGAAAACATGTTTTAGTCGAAAAACCTATGACGGAAAATTATATTCAGGCGGAAGAATTGGAAGCGATTGTAAAAGAAAAAAATATTATATTTCAAGTGGGGCATGTCGAAAGATTCAACGGAGCAGTTCAGGAATTGCATCATATAATAGAAAATCCATATTTGATAGAAGCGAGAAGATTAGCGCCCTTCGCTCCGCGTATAACCGATGTCGGAGTAGTATTCGATATTATGATTCATGATTTGGATATAGTGACATCTTTGGTAAAGAAACCTCTTATAAGATTTTCGGCGAGCGGAAAAAGAATAAAAACTAAAAACGAAGATATTGCAAGCGCATTATTGGAATTTGAAGGAAACACGATAGCCACAATAAACGCAAGCAGAGTGACGCAGGAGAAAATCAGAACTTTAGCGATTAGCTCGGAAGAAGCGCATTTTATATTGGATTATGCCACGCAGGATATAACGATACATCGTCAGGCGGCGAGTCAAAGCAAAATAAAAACTTCGATTGGAATAAATTATACTCAAGAATCGATTATAGAAAGAGTGTTTATTCACAGAGATAATCCGCTCAAATTGGAAGACGAACATTTTGCCAACTGCATATTGGGAAAAGATAAAAAATTAGTCGCGATAGAGGACGATGTCAGAACGATTAAACTTACCGAAGGCATTTTAAATAAAATAAAAGAAACTTGGTAATAAAATTAGTTCTTAATAAAAAATCATTAAAAATATTTTATCCGTTTCCGAAAAATTAACATAATAATTTATTTAAAATATAATTGTCAATTTTAAAATTTAAAATAAATAAAAATCAATTTGGAGAGATGACTAAATGAGAAGAGAAAGTTACGAATTACAAAATTACGATATGCAGCAGGAATCTTGGAGAATATTTAGAATAATGGGAGAATTTGTCGAAGGCTTTGAAACGATGTCATATTATAAAAACTGCGTGACGATTTTCGGAAGCGCAAGAACGAAACCTAAACATCCTCATTATAAAGCGGCTTATGAAACGGCAAAATTGCTCGCGGAAAATAAATACGATATAGTAACGGGAGGCGGACCGGGAATAATGGAAGCGGGAAACAGAGGAGCTTACGATGCAAACGGAAACTCGATTGGATTATGCATAGAACTTCCGCATGAACAAAAAACTAATCCTTATGTTAAAGAAGAACTTAAATTCAGATATTTTTTTGCAAGAAAAGTTATGTTCGTAAAATACGCGAAGGCTTTGATAATATTTCCCGGCGGATTTGGAACTATGGACGAAATGTTTGAAACTTTAACTTTGATACAAACGAAAGTATTGCATAGAATTCCCGTGATAGTTTATGGAAAAGAATTTTATAAAGACCTTTTGGGATGGATAAAAAAAGATATGATTAACGAAAAATATATAGACGATGAAGATTTGGATTTGCTTCATTTTATGGAAACTCCTAAAGAAGCTTTGAATATAATTAAAAAATTTTATAAAGATAAAAAATGAAAATCTTAATAATATTTTTTTTAACGGGAAATTTTCTTTTTGCCCAGCTTCCCGCGTTTTTCAATTTAAACGGTTATAAGAATTTGAAATTTGGAATGGAAATCGAAGAAGCGGACGATAAAATTACCAATTATAATTTGATTCTATATGCAGATTTTTTTGAGAGTATAGAATTAAACGATAAAACTTTGCTTAATATTTATAAAAACGATAAAGACGAAACCGCTTATTATTTATATTTTTACGACAATTATTTATATAGAATAGAAATCTGCAATCATATCGGATACAGTTATAATAATCCGAGATTTTCATTCCCAGCAGAAAAATCTAAAATAGACGATATAAAAGAAAAATTAATCGGAGAATTCGGCGAAGTTTCAAAAACCGACATTAAATATTATACTTTTTACGACAAACCATTTGAAGAATATATTTTATGGTGGAGTTCCGATTTGGTTTCAATATCGTTATATATAAAGCCCGATTTGGATACTTTGGATAAAACCATAAAAAAATATTCTTATAGAATTTCTTTTTATGATGAAATCAAAATGAAGAAAATGCGCAAAAAATGATTATATTCCGTTTCCAAGTTTTAATCCTATTTGCAAACCTACATCTAAAGAAGATAAATTTCTATTTTCAACATAATTTTTTTCTGCGCCTCTCGCGTCCAAATTAAAATCTCCTCCTATATAAGCGCCGAGTAGAACGGCAATTTTGTCCGAAAGATAAAAAGAATAATCGAACGAAAATTTAACATAAGTTATAAGAGAATCTTTAAAAACGCTATCCAGCTGGTCAACGCTATATTTAGTAGTAGTTTCGCTTTTTACATTATTTGTATAAGTTTCCGCAGTGTGAATCAACTGAAAAGGAATTTTTATTCCTATTCCAAAACCTACCGCGTAATTTCCTTTATGGAATTTCGGAAGTATTCCAAGCTGCATATTTTCAAAAGTATAATATTCTTTGATGTCCGTGTCCTTTCCTCTTATTGCAAAAGTGTCATGCGAATATCCGACATCCAATAATAAACTTATTCCTTTTTCGCCGTCTCCTATCAAATATCCCGCCTGAAATGTTAGCCCTGCGTCAAAACCTATGGAAGATTTTCTTTCGGCATAATTATCTTTATAATCTTGAGGAGCGTCCGAAGAGAAACGAACTTTATAAAATCCGAAACTTGCTCCGATTGGAATATTAAATCCGAATTGCCATCCGCTGCTTGCGAACGATTCTTTAGTAAATACTATACTAAAAATTAAAACGATTATAAAAAATATTTTTTTCATGATTCTATCCTTTTATTTTATTTTTTATTTTTATTTATTTTTTTTATTATTAATATTATTATCAAATTCTATTTCTTTAGCCTCGAGCCATAATTTATCCAAATCATAATATTCCCTTCCTTCTTTCGTAAATATATGTATAACCAAAAAACCGTAATCGCTTAAATGCCATAAAGATTCGGAAGTATTTTCATTTTCGGAGTAGGGGAGTATTCCTTCTTTTTTTAATTCTTTATAAACTGCATCCGCTCCCGCTTTCATTTGAGGCGAAGATGAGGCTGTCGCTAAAATAAAAAAGTCCGACAAAGAAGTTATATCTTCCAAATCCAAAATTTTTATTTCTTCAAGTTTTTTATCGTCTAAAATTTTTGCCGCTTTCAAAGTTAATTCTTTAGCTTTTTCTTTATCTATAAATATTTTATTAACTTTTTTATTTGTTCTATTTTTCACAATATTTTCATCTATATTTTTAATTTTATCTTGTTTAATTCTATCTTGTGATTTCATAATAATCCTTTCCTAATATTAAAACTGCGTTATTCAAAAGCCTTCTGTCCGTTTTGGCATAAACTTTATTTATTCGGCATTCTTTCGCCACTATAAAACTTTTTTCTATTTGTCCGTTTCTTATTAGAACTACGCTTTCGTTCAAATTATTTACCGAAAAATTTCCGTATTCTCCCGCTTTAAAACCTCTATATCTCATCCTTATGCTTATTCTGTCGGCAAGTCCTCCGATTCCCGTGCCGTTCAAAACTATCAAACTTACATCTTCCGTTTCAAGTTCGCTTTTTTGAGTTTTAAGCCCTACATATAAAGCCAAATCGTCAAGCTGTTTAATCAAAGCGCTTCCCTCGAATATCGGAGTTAGTAATCCTCGCTCGTTAATATTTGCGTCTATAGCTTCTACAACCAAAGTTCTTTCGCTGCTGTTTGCTAATATATCGAATAAAATTTTAATATCTGGCGGTCTCAAATTCGATTTCATTTTTGAAGCTATTTTTTCTCTCATATCTTTTGAAAGCATTATATTTTTAAGTTCTGGATTTTGTATAATTCCTATCATAGAATTTATAATAATGTCTTCCAATCTGTATAAAGTTTCTATTTCTTCGTATCCCGCCATAGTCAAATAATGCAAATAGGCGAGAACTTTATTTCCGTAAAAAATCCATTCTCCAATATCGAAAGATAGATTTTCTTCGTTAATAGGCTCTTCAATATACATTCTTGTTCCGCCAATCAAATCCACAATATCCGAAATTTGATTATTATTAACGGTTATTTTATAAGTAATTTTTTTTCCCGTTGTAATTTCAATCGCTTTAAAAACTTCTCTTCTTCCTCCCGTTTCGTATAATTTAGTTATAGGAATATTCGCTTCTTTTTTATTTTTCCATAAAGCTAAATTTTTTGGAAGTCCTATGATTCCGATTCTATTATGCAGACTTGATATTACTCCGACATAAGCGCCGTAAGGAATATCGCTTTCGTCTATAAATAAAACCGCAAAATATAATTCTTCGTCTTTATTTTTCGCTTTTTCCAAATCGCTATAGAAAAAATAATAAAATAAAAATATTATGATTCCAAGCCCGCAGATTATAAACGACATGACAAATACTAACGCTTTTTTATTCGCATCTCTTATCGCTTTTAAATTCTTATAATCGGACTTATCATTTTTTTTATCATAATTTTTTTTAATCGACATATAAATATAATATATTATGTTAAATAAGTTGTCAAATTCTTTTTTGATTATATTTTAAAATATTTTTTAAAAGAAACTTTCGCTTTTTGCTTCTCTGCTCATCAAATCATTTAAAGTTTGATAAATATCCGCATCGTTAAATAAAACATTATAAACGGCTTCGGTAATCGGCATATATATATTATTTTTTTTAGAATATTGATAAGCGGCTTTTGTAGCGTAAACTCCTTCGGCAACCTGCCCATGACTTTCCGATATAACCTCCTCGTATTTTTTACCTTTGGCAAGCTCTCTTCCCAATCTATTGTTTCTACTTAACCCGCTCGAACATGTGACTATCAAATCGCCTATTCCTGAAAGTCCATACATTGTGTCGATTCTCGCTCCTTTGCTTAAAGCGAACCTGACTATTTCATGCAAGCCTCTCGTTATAAGCGCCGCTTTTGTATTGTCGCCAAGTTTGAGTCCGTCAATTATTCCTCCAGCTATCGCAATAATATTTTTTAAAGCTCCGCCTATTTCCACTCCTTTTTGGTCCGTTGAATTATATATTCTTAATTTTGGCGGAACGGTTAAAATATCGCGCACATATTCGGAAATTCCTTTTTCGCCTCCGACTACTATAGCCGTAGGAATTCCTTTGGCAGTTTCTTCGGCATGAGAAGGTCCCGATAAAGTTAGTATATTCAAATCGCCAGATATTACGCTTCTTGCAACTTCGCTCATAGTTTTTCCGCTTTTTCTGTCGAGTCCTTTTGTGGCGGAAACTAAAATTTGTTCATTTTTTATATAAGGTTCGATATTTTCGCAAGCTTCGTGAAACGCAAAAGACGGAGTCACTATAATTATAATTTCCGATTCGTTTATTGCCTCTTCGATATTCATTGTAAAAAATATTTTTTTGTTAAGTTCAATATTTTCCAAATAATTATCGTTTCTGTGATTTTCTTTTAATAATTTATAACTTTTTTCGCTGTGAACCCAGACTTTTATATTATGCTTTTCGGAAAAAATATTCGCCAATGCAAGTCCCCATCCGCCAGCTCCAATAACGCTAATATTCGACATAATCGTCCTTCAATATATTATTAAAATTTCAAATATTAAAAAGTATAACATATATATTTTTAATGTAAAGTGAAATTATATTTTTGATTGAAAATAGTCAATGACGAAATTTTTTTAGAATTTTTTTATTTTAAACCGTTGACAATTTTTTTAAATGTTGTATAATTTTTCCTATGATAACAACAAATAAAAATATTATAAAACAAATTCGCGCGAGCCGAGCCGAGCCGAGCCGAGCCGAGCCGAGCGCATCACTTTAAACTTTTTTCAAGTTTATGTTTACTTACTAATTATAAAATATTATTCTATTTATTCATTAAAAACTTATTCAAATTCTTTTTTGGATTTATTGATTTTAATACGGCAAAAAGCGTTTATTTATTTAAAAGTTTTTATAAATATTTCCTTCATGGATATAATAACCCAAAAGGTTTTTTATCAAAATATATTTTCAAAATTAAACAAAGGAGAAAGAAAATGAAAAAAATATTAATTTTGATTTTCATATTTAATAGCTTAATTTTTGCTGAAAGTAAAGAAATAGCAAAACAATGGAAACAAGATAATATTATTTATGTATTTACATCAGATGAGGATACATTGGTTGTATTAGCTGACGGAATAAGATATTTATTAAAATTAAATGCTCAATATCCTGTATTTTGGCAATGTGAGATATCAAAATATATTATTAAAAATAATAATCGTATTTATAAACCCATTTATATAATGGGGGTTCGTGAAGAATCAGAAGCAAATACTACAGGCTCGTCTCTTTCCGTTTATTATGTAAATAAAAAAATAGCTACTAAGTATGAAGAAGATGGAAAAGCATACGATGTTAATTTTGATAAAGCAATTAATTATTTTATAGATAAGTTTAATCCATATATAGAAGCTATAAATAAAAGTGGGTTTAGTGAAGAAGAATTAAATTATTATAATGAATTGATAGAAAAATATAACGAGTTTTTATTAAAATATAAAAAATAAGGAGTTAAAAATGAAAATAGTAATGATAATATTAATTAATTTTATAATTTCAAGTTTATTATTTCCTCAATATTTATCCGAAAGCCAGAGGAATAATTTGGAAGCCCAATTAAAAAGACAGGCAGGTAATAAAACTATAATATTGGAATTTTATGCTCCATCAGAATATACATCTTACGCATATGGTAGATATATAGGAGTTTGGACTGCAAGAAATACTGAATATGAATTGAGCTACAGTTCAGATGGAGTTGGCAATTATAAAGTTACTCTGTATAAACCTTCAAAAGAAGAGATAGCAGAAAGGGAAAGAAAAAGAAAAATCAGACAAGAACAAGAGAAGATTTCTAATATAAAAGAAACTATAAGTGACATTATAAAATATAACGGTTCTAAAGTATCATTAGAAAAATATTATACTTATTTTAAAAAAAGAGGATTTACCATTAACGATGTAATTTTTGATATTTTTGAGAATGGAGATAAAATGTTTTACGATTTCTTTTTATCTAAAGGAGAATCTGTAGATTATAAAAAACTTATTTTTAATCCTTATAATAAATATATAAATAAAAAAGGGCAGGAGTGGATAATTCCTTTATTGTTTACAAATAGTGTTAAAGATTCCGAACTTTGCCATAATATTGCTTTTTTAACTAGGTTTATGAATGATAATACAGTATTTGAATCGACTATTAATACTTTAATTGAATTTTACTTCGATATAATTTTTAGCAATAATGAACATTTTGACTTCATTACGAAAATATATGGTGTAGATGGACATGAGTGGGCGCCTTATCTTTGGGGAGTAAGAAGAAGCATAAATGGAATTCAAGAACATTTTGGCGTTAGTAGTGATGAAGCTTTATTGATTTCTAAAAGATTAAAAATTCTTATAGATAAAAATATTGTTAATTTGGAAGTAAAAGATAAATATAATTATAGAGCTATAGACTATCTTAATTTATTTGAATTTAATTTTGGAGGCATATCTGACAAGCTTAAAAAATCTGACATAAAATTTAATAATTTACATAGACTTTCATTCCCGTATGAATATTTATATTATGATTTGTCAAAGTTGCAGATATATGATGAAGAAACTAATAAATTATTAGAAGATGCTCAAAATTCAGTAAATGTAAAAATAGGACCCGTTATTAATGGTTTCGTTAAAGCTATACAGATTTATCAAAAAATCATAAGTGATTTAAAAAACAAAAATAAAGATGTAACTATATTAGAAAAAAATCTAAAAATAATTTGTCATAATATGATAGTTATAAC
>NZ_JBNMIZ010000112.1:0-8197 GCF_050873525.1 Brachyspira sp.
AAATTAAATAAAAAAAAAAAAAATGATAAAAAATTTGACAAATCGAAAAAAATGTATATACTTAATACTATAAAACAACTTAACTAAAGGAGTGTCTCATGAGACTAAATAATCAAAAATGGTTTGTGGCAAGCGCGTTTATGGTTCTTCTATTATTCGGCTGCAGTAAAAATAGCGGCGATAATAGCATAACTATAAAATGGGGAGAAACTTTGGCGGAATCTCATCCTTCGGCTCAAATGGCTATCAGAGCGGGAAAAGAGATAACGGAAAGAACGGAAGGAAGAGTAAAAGTCGAAGTTTATACGGGCGGACAATTAGGAGCTTCTAAAGAAATGGTGGAAGCTATGCAAATCAACGCTCAAGAAATGGTAACGGAAGGCGTAGCGCAATTTCAAATGCTGCCTTCGTTAGAGATTTTGGAAGCGCCTTATATTTGGAAAAGCCCCGAAACTTTCGACAAAGTGGTTAATAGCGACATTATGGAAGAGTTTAATCAAAAACTTATCGAAAGCGGAAATATCCGAATATTAGGAACTACTTATTACGGTTATAGACATTTAACTACTACAGACAAAGCGGTTTATTCTTTAAGAGATGTTCAAAATCTAAAAATCCGCGTCCCTGAAGTTCAAATGTATATAGCTATGGCGGAAGCTTGGGGTTCAAAACCAACTCCAATGAATTTTAACGAATTATATTTGGCGTTAAAACAAAATGTGGTTAATGGACAGGAAAATCCTTTGCCTACGATTAATTCTGGTAAATTCTATGAAGTGCAAAAATATTTAATTCTAACGGGACATATAATAACCGCGAGAATAGTTACGATTAACGAAACCGTATGGCAAAAAATTTCCGAACAAGACAGACAAATTATGCTCGAAGTTATTAAGAAAAATATAGATACTCATAATAACGAAATCAAATCGCTTGAAAATTCTTTAATAGGGGAATTTGAAAAAGCGGGCGTTACGGTAATAACTCCGAATGTTGAAGAATTTAGAAATGTCGTTTTAAATTCCGTTCCTGCAAAATTAGAAAGCAGATGGGGAAAAGGCTTATTTGAAAGAATATTGCAAGCTCAAGAATAAACGATTAAATTTTGGAGTAGAACCATGAAAATATTAGAAAAGATAATAGATACTATTTGCGTCATTATGATGTTCACATTATTTATCGTTATTCTTTTACAAATACTTTTTAGATATTTCTTCAATATGCCGTTAAAATGGACAGAAGAATTAGCGAGATATGTTTTTGTATGGGTTTCGATGATGGGATGGACATACGGCAGCAGATACGACACGCATATTCAAGTAAATATATTTAGTAATTTATTTCCTGAAAAAATAAAAAGTTTCGTATTTTTATTTATTCAATTATTAAGTATTATTTTCTCTTTAGCGTTAGGATATTATTCCATAGGTTTAGTGAAACAAGGTTATGTATTTAAAGCTACGACATTGCCAATCAATTTTTCGTTAGTATATTCAATAATACCGATTGTATGCTTGATATTGATTATATATGCCGTAATGAAAATATATAACTTTATAAAAAATCAAGGAAAAGTTGGAGGCAATTAATTATGACTATGTATATTTTATTAATACTGTGGCTTATATTAATATTTATCGGCTGTCCTTTATATTTGTCGCTGGGCGCGGTATCGTTATTATATGCCGTTTTAAGCGGTTCAAATTTGGTAATAATTCCGCAAAAAATATCTATGGCGGCTAATTCTTTTCCGCTTCTTGCGGCTCCGTTTTTTATTTTAATGGGAAATATAATGAATTTCTCGGGAGTCACAAATAGAATATTTAAATTTGCGGATGTTTTAGTCGGATGGATGCGGGGCGGACTCGGACATGCTAATATAATTGCAAGCGTAATATTTGCAGGAATGAGCGGCGCAGCAGTTGCAGATGCGGGCGGTTTGGGAACAATCGAGATAGAAGCTATGCGAAAAGCGGGATATGACGATGATTTTTCATGCGCAATTACCGCGGCTTCTTCAACTATAGGACCTATAATTCCGCCTTCTCTTCCAATGATTATTTACGGAGCGCAGTCTGAAACTTCCATAGGAAAACTTTTTATTGCGGGAGTTATTCCGGGAATTTTGATGGCTGTGGCTTTAGGAATAATGGTTGAAGCGAAGGCAAGAAAAAATAATTATCCTTATCAAAAATGGCAGGGTTTTAAAGTTTTATTTAAGGCTTTTATAGAGGCTTTTTGGGCTTTAATGGCTCCAGTAATATTATTGTTAGGGATAATGCTTGGAATATTCACTCCAACGGAAGCCGCCACCGTTTCGGCGTTTTACGCTTTGATTTTAGGTTTATTCGTTTATAAAGAATTTAAATTAAAAGAATTGCCTAAATTAATGCTAATGGCTGTAAGCACAAACGGAGTCGTATTGGCGTTGGTAATGACGGCTATGGCTTTCGGTTATTCTTTAACTATAGCTCAAATTCCTCAAATGGCGGGCAGTTCGTTATTAGCTTTAACATCCAACCCTTATATAATATTATTTTTGATAAATATTTTCTTGATTTTTATAGGTTTATTTATGGAAGCGACAGCGGCAATGTTAATATTAATTCCAATATTTATGCCCGTTATTAATCAAATGGGTATAGACCCCGTTCAATTTGGGATAATAATGGTTTTAAATTTAATGATAGGAACGATAACTCCGCCAGTTGGAGTCGTTTTATCGGTAACGGGAAATATAGCTAATGTTTCATTTGATAGAGTAGCAAAAGCTACAGCTCCGTTTTTAATACCTTTAATTATAGTATTATTACTGGTTACTTATGTTCCATATATTACTTTATTTTTACCAAATTTATTTAATTAGTTAAAAAATTAAAATTTTTCAAGGAGAATAAAAAATGAAGAGATTATTAATTTTATTTTTTGCTTTGACATGCATTTTCTACATTTTATCATGCGGGCAAGAAGCTCAAGAATTTCCAAGTAAAAATGTAACGGTTATTATTCCAAACGCTCCGGGCGGAGGAACCGACAGAAGCGTTAGAGGAATATTGGAAGTAGCTAAAAAATATACTAAAGCTAATTTTATAGCCGAAAACAGACCTGGCGCGGCAACGGCAATAGGAACGGCAGCGATAGCAAATGCAAACGCTGACGGTTATACAATCGGAGCTATTACAGTTGAATCCGTTATATTACCGCATGTTGGACAAATGCCCGTAGATTATACGGCTTTCAAACCTTTAGCTTTCACTATAGGAGAGCCAAGCGTTTTAACAATTAAATCGGACGATAACAGATTTTCAAATTTAAAAGAGTTCATAGAATACGCGAAAGCTAATCCCGGAAAATTGAAGGTTGGAACGAGCGGAGTAAATTCTATTTGGTATATAGGAGCTTTGCTTTTAAAAGAAAGTTTAGGAATTGATTTTACAATAATTCCTTATGAATCTGGAAGTTCCGATACGGTTGCCGCATTGGTAGGAGGACATATAGACGCCACTACCGTTGGACCGGGAAATGTAAAGAATCAAGTTGACGCCAATGTATTAAAAAGTTTGGCTATACTAACGGAAGAGCGTTCTCCGTTATTTCCTGAACTACCTACCATAGTGGAAGAAGCGAATATAGAGCCTTTTACGATAAGAGCATGGGCTTTAATGGTTTGTCCCGCTAAAGTATCGGACGAAGTATATGATTATTGGAACGATGTATTTACCAAAGCTTCGCAAGACGAAGAGTTTAAAAACTTTTTGAATATGCAAGGTTTGATAATGCCCGTAGGTATGGAAAATGCATCGGAAGTTTTGAAATCCGATAACGAATTGTATAAAAGAGTTATCGAATCGATTCAACAATAATTTAATTAATATTCCTCCCATATAAGATAAATTTTAGATTATATGGGAGAATATAAAATAAAAGGATATTATTTTGAAAAAGCTAACAATATTTTTAGGAACGATTTTTTTATTAATTTCAATTTTAGGAATATATCTTTCGTTAAAGTTGCCTAATTTTAATAATACGGTAATGTTTTCTATGAAGCCTTCTTTTTATCCATTAATAATTTTTTCATTATTATTTTTATCTTGCGCATCTTTAATAATAAAAAATTTACTTTCAAATATGAGCGAAGATAATAAGCTATATTTAATTAATAAAGATATGTTGGTAATATTCGGGCTTTATTTTTTGTATATATTAATGCTGCCGTTTTTACAGTTTATAATTTCGACTATAATATTTTTTATGCTATCTACTTTTTATTTAATGAAAAATAGAAATAAATATAATTCTATAATTTTATCAATAGTAAATATAGTATGCACAGCGGCGCTTTATTTTCTATTCGTTAAGTTATTTAATGTGCCTTTATAAAATAGATTTAGTTTATTTGAAATAAGATAAGAAACAGGAGAAAACAACAAATGGAAATATTGAATTCTTTATCAAATGTTATTCAGCCTTTGCCATTATTCGCAATATTTATTGGAACTTTGGTTGGGATTATTATAGGAGCTTTACCGGGCTTGAGTTCAACTATGGGAGTGGCTTTGCTATTTCCAATATCTTTTAAAATATCGGGAATATCGGGAGTATTAATGCTTTTGGGTATTTATATCGGTTCGGTTTACGGAGGTTCTATATCCGCGATACTATTAAATACTCCGGGAACGCCCGCATCTGCTTGCACTTCGCTTGAAGGCTATCCTATGACTAAAAGAGGAGAAGGCGGAAAGGCTTTATTTATATCCACTTTTGCGTCTTTTACTGGCGGTATTATAAGTTGCATTATGCTGATTTGGGCGTCTCCGTTTTTGGCAAAATTCGCATTAAAGTTTGGAGCGCCAGAATATTTTACATTAGGGCTTTTCGGTTTAAGCATTATATCGGGAGTTTCTGGTAAATCTTTACTGCTCGGTTTTATTTCATGCCTATTAGGTTTGATTATATCTATTATAGGTTTAGACCCTTTTACGGGATATTTGCGTTTTACTTTCGGTTCGATGTATTTAGCGGGAGGAATATCATTTATTCCCGTTTTAATAGGAGTATTGGCTTGCGCTCCGATATTTGTAGCTCTGCAAGAAAATGACAGTCCAAATGTGGTAAGTAACGCTAAAATAAAAGATATATTGCCTAAAAGAAACGAGATAAAAAAGATTACAATTCCTATGGTTCGTTCTGGAATTTTAGGAACTATAATAGGAGCAATACCTGGAGCTGGAGGAGATATAGCCGCATTCGTATCCTATAATGAAACAAAAAGATTTTCCAAGACTCCCGAGAAATTTGGAACGGGATGCATAGAAGGAGTAGCCGCTCCCGAAGCTGGAAATAACGCCGTTACGGGAGGAGCTATGATTCCTTTACTATCTTTAGGAATACCCGGCGATTCGGTTACCGCTATTTTAATAGGAGCTTTTATGAGCAAGGGATTGCAACCCGGTCCTTTATTGTTTAAAGATAATTTGCATCAAGTATATATAATTTTTATAGGCTTATTTATTGCTAATATATTTATGCTTATATTAGGATTATTAGGAATAAGATTTTCCGTGCAAGTTACAAAAGTTCCAAGATATATATTGACGCCGCTTATATTGGTATTATGCGTTTTAGGTTCGTTTGCAATTAATAACAATATTATAGATTTGGTAGTTTTGCTTGTAAGTTCCATAATAGGATATTTTATGATAAAAGCAAAATTTCCAATGTCTCCAATGATTTTAGGAATAATATTAGGTCCAATGGTTGAAAATAATTTAAGAAGGTCGCTGATTATGTCGGATGGAGACGCTCTTATATTTTTCTCAAGACCGATAAGTTTGACATTAATACTGTTATCTATAATTACGGTTATTTTACCTATTGCGATTGATAAAATAAAAAAGAATAAAAATAAAGATAATAAATAAATTAAATAAAAAAATAAAAAACAAAAAATAATTTAGAGAGGATTTTTATGAATGCTAAAATATATCCAACAATGATAACTCCTTTTAATAAGGATAGAAGCATAGATTATAACGGAGTCGCAGAAGTTATAGAATGGTATATTGATAACGGATGCGATGGATTATTTGCAATATGTCAATCGAGCGAGATGTTTTATATGTCGCTTTCCGAAAGAGTGGAATTGTCTAAATTTATAGTCGATAAGGCTAATAATAGGTTGGAGGTGGTAGCTTCGGGACATATAAGTTCTTCATTGGACGCTCAAATAGAAGAAATGAAAGCTATAGCCAAAACGAATGTCAAGGCGATAGTTTTTGTAAGCAATCGTTTTGCCGATTCCTACGATAATGACGATATATGGCTAAATAACATGAAGAGAGTCGTAGATAATATAGATTCAAATGTGGAATTTGGAATTTACGAATGTCCTTATCCTTATAAAAGGGTTTTAAGCGATAGAATAATAGAAGAATTAGTAAAAAACGGAAGATTTACATTTATTAAGGATACATGCTGCGATTTGGAAATAATAAAAAGAAGAGCGAGCATTTGTAAAGGAAGCAATCTTAAATTATATAATGCCAACGCGAGTTCGTTATTATATTCTTTGCAGCTTGGTTATTACGGTTATAGCGGAGTCATGGCTAATTTCTATCCAGATTTATATGTTAAGTTATTGAATTTGGATTTTAATTCAAAAGAAGCGAAAAGAATAGAAAACTTTTTATTAATTACTTCGTATATAGAAAAACAAAATTATCCTAAAAATGCAAAATATTATATGAATAATATAGAAGACATAAAGATAAATTCTTATACAAGAACATTGAGCAATCCTTTAAATGATTTGGAAAAACTTGAAATAAAGAGTTTAAAAGATTTAAAAAACGATTTGATTTCTATATTAGAATACGCTTAATAATTTTTAATTTAAAATTAATTATTCCCCAATAATAATCCCATCTTCAAATCCAACCGCTTTAACCTTAACAATATCTTTCTTATTTATATTTTTATCGCTTTTAAATTTTACTTTCATGTATTCTCCGCTCGTTCCAATATAATAATTATTTTCCAAAACTTTTTCAACGATTATATTTAATTCCCTATTTATCGCGTTTTTATAATAATCTTCTTTCATTTTATTATTTAAAGCGTTTAACAATTTCGCTCTTTTTAATTTTGTTCTATATCCGACTTGATTCTCCATTTTTGCCGAAGGAGTATTTTCTCTGTTTGAATATCGAAATATATGCATCTTTATAAATTTCGATTTTTCGCATAAATCGTAAGTTTCGTTAAAATCGTTATTATCTTCGTTTGGAAAGCCAACCATAACATCGGCGCTTATAGCCATATTTGAATTTGCTTTATATAATTTTTCTACTATATTCAAATAATTTTCACTCGTATATCTTCTATTCATTAATTTCAAAATTTTATTGCTCCCCGATTGTAATGGAATATGCGCGTGCGGACAAAGGACATCGGAATTTTTGAATAAACTTATAAGCTCATCGTCAAAATAAATCGGTTCTACAGAAGAAAGCCTTATTCTTATTCCAAGTTTTGAAGAATGCTCGATTATATTTTTTATTATTTGATTAAATTTTATTTCGTTATTATAATTGTAAGAACCCAAATTTAATCCCGTTAAAACAATTTCTTTATAACCGTATTCGTAAGCTATTTTTAACGCGTCATAAATTTTTTTCGGCTCAACGCTTTTATGTTTTCCTCGCACTCTCGCCACAATGCAGTAAGAACAAAAAACTTCGCAACCATCCTGAATTTTTAAATAAGCTCTGCTCTGCTCTTGCGGAAAGAATATCGGATTTTTAAATTCGTTATTATAATTTTTTGCCAAAGCGTTAAATATTATTTGAGACGCTTCTTCTTTTTTATCGTTTGGTATTATCGTTATATTTTCTTTATCAAATAAATTTTCTTCGTTTTCTTTTTTAGAATTTTCTTTTTTTGAAACATAGCATCCGATTAAGAAAATTTTTTTTTGAGAAATATTTTCAAGTTTGCTTAAATAATTAATTAATTTTTTATCGCTTTCGTTTGTGACAGTGCAAGTATTTATCGCTATCGCTTCCGCATTATTTAATTCGGTAATATTCGCCCCCATATTTTTAAGCTCATAAGAAATTTTTTCGCTTTCGTATTGATTGAGTCGGCATCCAAAAGTATGTATATGTATATTCATTTTTATCTTTAATTTTTTTAA
>NZ_JBNMIZ010000113.1:0-8170 GCF_050873525.1 Brachyspira sp.
ATATTATATAATAAATTCATATAAAATTTTATTTCTATTTAAGGAGTATTAATTATGAATAGAAAAATTACTAACAAAATAATATTAATAATTTCCATATTTTTAATATTATCGTCTTTATTATTCGCTGGAAATTTTCCTACTGCAGAGGCGTTAAGTGAATTCTTTAAAGAATTAATGGTTTTATCATTAATTTATGTAATAATTCCAATCGTATTTATAATTATAGCGGTGATAGTAATATTATCAAGAAAATTAAGAACGACTATTAAATTAATAATAGTTGTGATAATAATAGTCTCATATTTATTTATATACAGAACATACACTTTAAACAGAGATGCTGGTGATCTTTTAGTGGAGGCTGCGAAAGTTGGGGATTTAAGAAATGTAAAGAAATTTATGAAAATAAAACGAGTTAGCGATGGAGATATCCATGCGGCTTTAAGCTGGGCTGCTTCAAAAGGGGATTTTGAAACAGTTGAATATTTAATAGGTAGATATTACGGCAGCTATAGAAGTGATTTTGGAGGAACGGCTTTAATATATGCTTCGGGGGGGGAATCAGTTAGAAATGGTTAAATATTTAGTAGAAAACGGAGCGGATGTTAATATTGAAGATAGCGATGGCGATACGGCTTTAATATATGCTTCATATAAAGGGAATTTAGAAGTAGTTAAATATTTAATAGAGAATGGAGCAGATATTAACGCTAAAGATAGATCCTACAAAACGGCTTTAATAAAGGCTACAGAAAAAGGGAATTGGAGAATAGTTAAACTTTTAGTGGAAGACGGCGCTGATATTAACGCTAAAGATGATTTCGGCTCGACGGCTTTAATGAAGGCTTCAAGGTATGGGTATTTGGATATAGTTAAATATTTGATAGAAAACGGGGCTGATATTAATGAAGATAAAGATGGCGGAACGGCTTTAATTAGCGCTTCAACAGGAGGGAATTTAGAAATAGTTAAATATTTATTAGAAAATGGAGCAGATATTAACGCTAAAGAGGAAGACGGCGAAACGGCTTTAATTCGGGCTTCAAGGCTGGGGCAGTTAGAAATAGTCAAATATTTAATAGGAAAAGGAGCGGATATTAACGCTAAAGATAAAGATGGCGATACGGCTTTAATGAAGGCTTCAAATGAAGGGTATTTAGAAGTAGTTAAATATTTAGTAGAAAAAGGCGCTGATGTTAATATTAAAGATAATAGAGGAAAAACCGCTTTGAATATGGCGAAAACCGAAGAGATAAGAGGAGTATTTATAAAAACTAGAACTACAGATATTAACGCTAAAAATGAAGACGGGGAGACGGCTTTATGGCGAGCTTCAGAAAAAGGGGATTTAGAAATGGTTAAATATTTAATAGGAAAAGGAGCGGATATTAACGCTAAAAATAAAGACGGCAATACGGCTATAATGTGGGCTTCACATAATGGACATTTAGAAGTAGTTAAATATTTAGTAGAAAACGGCGCGGATATTAACTCTAAAGATAAAGACGGCGGAACGGTTTTAAGTTGGGCTTCATATAATGGGCATTTAGAAGTAGTTAAATATTTAGTAGAAAACGGCGCGGATATTAACGCTAAAGATAGATATAGCGATACGGCTTTAAGTCGGGCTTCATATAATAAACATTTAGAAATAGTTAAATATTTAATAGGAAAAGGCGCGGATATTAACGCTAAAAGTAAAAATGGCGTAACGGCTTTAATGCGAGCTTCATATAATGCACATTCAGAAATAGTTAAATTTTTAATAGAAAACGGTGCGGATGTTAATATTAAAGATAATGAAGGTAAAACCGCTGTGGATTTGGCAAGCACTACAAGGACAAAAGAAGAATTGAAAAAAGCTGGAGCTAAATAGAATTTATTAAATTTGGATTACTCGCCAACGGCGTCCCTTTGGTAGCTAGATTTATTTATAAATCGAAGCAATCTATTTTATGTGGATTACTTCGGGCGTTGCCCTCGTAATGACGGTTTAAAAAAATTTGTCACTGCGAGACGAAGTCGAGGCTAAAGCCCGCCTACAATATTAAATATTAATTGGATTACTTCGGCTATAAATAGCCTCGTTCCCTGTGGGACGCAGAGCGAATGACGATTAAAAAAATTAATTTTATTGAATATTATAAGATTTTTTTCTTTTTACATCTATTTGTCTTTGAAATTCTTTTAAATTTTTAACTTGAATTGTATTATTTTTTATATTTATTTTTCCCGTCATTGTTTTCAAAACTTTTTGAACTTCCATTGGTTTTATTGCGCACCAATTTGCAATATCGTTTACTGTAGCGTTTAATTCTTGTGGCTCGTTATAAGCGTCTCTTGGAATATTTTGAATTTCGGCAAGAAGAAGCAGGCAGTCGTAAATTCTTAAATTCGGCTCGTTTAATTGAAGTATTAAAAGTCTTCTTTTTGAATCGAATATTCTTTTGGCAAACATTTTTGAAAGTTTAAGCGCCATTTCTATATTATTGGCAAGAACGGTTTGAAAATTCTCTTTTTGTAATTCGAGTAAAACCGTAGGTTCGTTTGCAATCGCAGAAGCGCTCCTTGTCGTGTCTTCCAAAATTGCCATTTCGCCGAAAAAATCTCCAGCATGAACTATATCAAGAAGTTTTTCCACATCTTTAATTACTTTCGTTATTTTTACCGAACCGCTTATAACCATATAAAATTTATCGCCTTTTTCAAATTCCAAAAATATAATGTCGTCTTTTTCGTATTTCTTTGTATGCGAAGATATATTATTATCCATTTTTTTATTCCTTATCGTAATAGAATTATTTTTATTTGAGCGGAGGAGCTATATTGCTGTCGTCCGTTATATTTAATTTTTCTTTGCAGGCTTTTATTTTATTTTCAACCGTATGATAGAAAGAAGAATTTTCGTCCGCAATCTGATAATATCTTTTATAAGCGTATAAAGCGTTTTTAAATTTTTGATTCTTAAAATAAAATTCTCCGATACTATATAATCCTTCCACTTGACTTGGTCCTTCTTCGTCTTCTTCTTTTTCCACAAGACTTCTAACATTTTTATTTAATTTTCTTAACTGATTTGAAAATACTCGAAGCATTTTTATTATTATCGATTTATTTTTTGTAACCAAATTTTCAAATTCTTCGTAAGTAATAATAATGATAACGCAGTCGCTTAAACATTGAACCGTATCTTCCTGCGGATAAGCGCCAAGCAGACTTTTTACTCCAAAAAATTCTCCAACATTTATCGGCTCTCTCGTTTCGTATCCCGTTTCTTCGGATAAAAATATACTTTGAGCCTGTCCTTCTTTTAAGATATAAATTCTATCGGAAGGGTCGCCAGCAAAATATACTATAGAACCCGATTTATATACTTTCGTTTGCATATATTCAATTCCTCAACAATTTTATTAAACCGTTTCAATTATTTAAATTTAATTGTATCATTTATAATACTTTTTTCAAGGTTTATAATAACAAGTTTTACATAAACGAATTTTATTTAAAAATTTTATTATTTTAACGCTTGACAAATTTTAATTATTTGTATATAATAATAAAATAAATTGATAGAATTAAAAATTAAAAAAAGGACTTTTGAAAAATGAGCGGATGTAAATTCTACAATACAATACAATACAATACAATACAATACAATACAATACAATACAAGCCATTATTATAATTTTTGGCTATTTTTTCGTTGCAAAAATAAAAAATTATTTCAAACATTTAAACGCTTTCTCTTGCGTGAATTATTTTTTAATTCTTGGAGGGATAAAATATGAATTTTAATAAAGATTATCCAATAGCAATTTTAGATACAAATATAGTAATAGATTATCCATATATTTTAGATATTTTAAAATGTAATATAGTCATTCCACAAACGGTTTTAGATGAACTTGATGCGCCTAACCTTAAAAATAAACTTAAAAAAGAAAATAAATATCCAAAATATTTTCTAAATAATTTAAATCAAATATCTGATAAAACTAATTTATCCAAATATGGTTATAAAATAGAAAATGACTGCATGCTTTATTTGGATGCGGAGAATTTAAAACATAAAGAAGTTAATTTTAACTCGAAAAAGCCAGACCTTCAATTTATTGCGGTAGCAAAAAATCTTAAGGATAAGTATGGTTATATGGAAATAGTTATTGCGAGTCAAGATGGCAATTTAAAAATATATGCAAATCGCCCTAATGTAAAAGTAAAAACTTTGGTAGATTTTATATCGGAATATATTAAATACGATGATAAAATTATTATTTTAAATAGCTTATATAATATTAATAATAAATCTTTAAAAAATAAAGAGATAGAAAATTCTAAAAAACAAATAATATATAAAATAATATTAAATATTTTAAAAAACGAAAAAGATATAAATAAATTATATGAATTGTTAGAAAAATTTAATTCTAAAGAAATCTATGGTAAAATATACGAATTTTTATATAAAGACAAAGACATTAACGGGTTGTATAAATTAGCAGAAAAATATAAATCTAATAAAACGCATAATAAAATATTTGAAATACTAACAGAAAATAAAGATATAAATGGATTATACGAATTAATTAAAAATCATAACTATAAACCTAATCGTGAAAAAGTAACTGAAATTTTAACCGAACATTGTAATATTTTAGCTGATAATAAAAATATAGACGGATTATATGAATTGGCTGAGAAATTTAATTCTAAAAAAATATACGAAAGAATATTTGAAATACTAACAGAAAATAAAGATATAAACGGATTGTATGAATTAATTAAAAATCATAACTATAAACCAAATCGTGAAAAAGTAACCGAAGTTTTAACCGAACATTGCAATATTTTAGCTGATAATAAAAATATAGACGGATTATATGAATTGGCTGAGAAATTTAATTCTAAAAAAATATATGAAAGAATATTTGAAATACTAATAGAAAATAGAGATATAGACGAATTAAACAAATTGTATAAAAAGATAAATGAAATGGATGAAAAAGGAATTACTGGATATAAAAATTTTATAAAAATAATATCCAATAAAATTAAAGAATTAGAGAGTAATAAATAAAAAATAAGGAGTGTAATTATATATTATGAATAATAAGAAAGTAAGTAATAAATTTTATCCTCCCGCATTTAAACTTTCTAAAAAAGTATTTTGGGATGAAACTAAAATACCTAACGATGTGGAAATTCATAGCGGAAGTTCTTTAACGAGAGCGGTTAGAACAAGAGATGGGAAGAGAAAGATAATTGGCGAAGTTGTATTAGAAACTCAAGTAGGACAACGAGGAGGCGAAGGCACGGTATATAAATGCAATATACCAAATAAAGTATGCAAAATTTATCATAAAGATAAAATTACAAAATTTAGATTGGCAAAGCTACTTGAAATGCAAGCTAAAAATATAAAAATAAAAGGTATTTGTTATCCTGAAGAATTTTTATATAATGAAAAGGGGCAATTTGTAGGCTATTTAATGAATGAAGCTAAAGGGCATAAATTACAAACTTCGGTTATGCATCCAATGGTAATTAGAGATAAATTTCCAAATTGGAAAAGAAAACAGTTAGTTGAGTTATGTATATCTATTTTAGAAATAACCGAACAGTTGCATAAAAGTAATATTATAATAGGAGATATAAACGCTAATAATATATTGGTTGCCGATTATAATAAAGTTTATTTTATAGATTGCGACAGTTTCCAGATAGGACCTTATCCATGTCCTGTAGGAACGCCGTATTTTACGCCAAGAGAACTACAGGGTAAAAAATATTCTGAATTTTTAAGGACAAAAGAACATGATATGTTTGCCATTACGACTTTATTTTTTATGATACTATTTTTAGGTAAGCCTCCATATTCTGCTAAAGGAGGAGCTAATCCATCTGAAAATGTAAAGAATGGTAATTTTCCTTACAAATTTGGAGATAGAAAAGGAGAAGATGTTCCAGATGGACCTTGGAAATTTATATGGAATAATCTTCCAAGAAAAATGAAAGAAATATTTGAGAATTGTTTTGCAGATAATAAAAAACCTAGTATTAGAGAATTGAGAATTGTTCTAAAATTATATAAAGATGGTTTAGAAAAAGGTTTTAATTATTCAAATGAACTTTTACCGACTACAAATAAAAAAGTTCCTAATGAAATTGCTAAAAAATATAAAAATTTTAATAAATAACTAAAGTTTTAAGGAGAAAAACTATGCAAGAAGATATTTTAAGTATTAGAAAAAAAGAGCTTATATCAAATCCCGCTGCAAGAGTTGCAGTATGTTTGGTATTGGACACAAGCGGTTCTATGTCTGGAGCGCCTATTGACGAACTTAATAAAGGAGTCAAATTATTTATAGACGCTATTAAAAATGACGATATAGCCAAGTATGCCGCAGAAGTCGCTATCGTCACATTTGGCGGAAATGTCGAAGTATATTCTGATTTTCAGAATATAGAAAATTTTTCATTTAGAGATTTAGATGCTGACGGAGGAACGCCTATGGAAGAAGCGGTTATGCAGGCTTTAGAGTTATTAGAAACTCGTAAAAAAGAATATGTAGATGCTGGAGTAGATTATTATCAGCCTTGGATGGTTATTATGTCAGACGGGCAGCCAGATTATCCTCCAAATCAATCTTCATCGATAACTTACGATATGGCTTCAAAGAGAAAATTATCATGCTTTCAATTAGGAATAGGAGACCAAGCCGATATGCAAACATTGGCTAAATTTTCTCCAAGAAAACCATTGAGATTGAAAGGTTTGAATTTTGAAGGCTTTTTTGAATGGCTTTCTAAAAGCATACAGGCAGTTTCCCAGTCTACAGTCGGAGATGAAGTAAAATTAGACAATTCTTCTTTAGACGATTGGGCTATTATAAAAAATTAGGTTAGTTTAATGGATAATTTAAATAATACTTTTTCTTGTAATAAATATGTAGCTCAAGGCAAAAGTCATAAAAAAAATAATATGCCGTGCCAAGATTATTGCGATTATTATATAGACGCGGACAATGAATTTTCGATAATAGCTCTTTCGGACGGAGCTGGTTCTTGTAAATATTCTCATTGGGGTTCGGAGTTGCTTGTTCAGAAAATCATTTCCTTTTTTCAAAATAATTATAAAATTCTATTTGAAAAAGAAATAGATAATATAAAAGAAAAGATAATAGAATCTTTGTCTAAAAGCTTTGAAGAAAAGGCAAAGGAAAAGTCTATAGAAGAAAAAGAATTATCCGCCACCTTATTATTTGTAGGATGCTATAAAGATAAATTTATATACGGGCATATTGGAGATGGAATAATATGCTGCGATATGGATGGAAATTTAAGAGTGATATCTGGAGGAGTTGGAGGCGAGTTCAAAAATGAAACCGTATTTTTTAGAAAGAATATTGATAAAAAATATTTCAATTTGTCAATAAAGCCATTAAAAAATATACTTTCATTTTATTGTTTTTCAGACGGATTAGAACCCGTTTTAATATCCAATAAAGGCGATAAACTTGCTTCCATACTTCAGACATTTTCTCAATGGATATGGAAACATGAAAATGAAATTGTTACTAATAGTTTGAAAAGTAATATAGATAATATAGCGGAAAATAATCCTAATATTCATGATGACTTAAGTTTAATAATTATGAATATTAATAATAGCAATACTGAAGAAATAAGGAAGGTTAAACGAATAACGGATACTATATCTATTGCAAATGAAGAATTATACGATGAATTAAATAAAAAATTTGAAGAAAAAATATCATCTTTAGATAAAAAAATAGAAAGTCAGAATAATTCTATATCTAATTTGGTTAACTCATTTAAAGATTTAGAAAATCAAAATTCAGAATTCAAAAAATCAATAGAAAAATTATTTATTGATTTAGAAAAAGAAGTAAAAAAAGATTCAGAAATTCAAATTAATACTTTATCGAATCAAAATAAGAATAATATTCTATCTTTGCAAAGTAAAATTGATGATTTATCTAAAAAAATTACTAATATTGAAAAAAATCAATCGGATTTGCAAAGAGAATTATCCTCTATTAAACCCAACATACAAAAAGATATTGACAAAGTATCTAAATCTTTTTTAGATAGATTTAAAGATATATCTAAAAAAGCAGAGGATATTAAAAATGATATAAAGAAT
>NZ_JBNMIZ010000114.1:0-8161 GCF_050873525.1 Brachyspira sp.
AAAAAAAAAAATAGATAATTTTATAAATAGTGTAAAATTATAATATTTGATTACTATAAAAAAAAATATATAATATAGTTATAAATTTTTAAGGAGATTAAAACATGGCGGAATTGCGTTATAATCAATTACTCGGAGATTATGTTATGATAGCGAGTCATAGGCAGGACCGTCCGCAAATGCCTAAAGATTACTGTCCTTTCTGTCCGGGAAGCGGAAAAGTTCCCGATAGTTACGATGTCCTTTGTTATGACAATGATTTTCCAGCGCTTTCTTTCGACCCGCCTTTGCCAGATGAAGTCGATAACGGAAAATTATTTATTGCAAAACCGTCCGTTGGAAAATGCGAAGTTATTTTATATTCTTCCAACCATAATACCACTTTACCCGAACTTTCAGTAGAACATATAACAAAACTCGTCAAATTATGGCAGGAAAGAATGGTTGCAATCGCTAAAAATAAAAAAATTAAATATATAATGCCGTTTGAAAATAAGGGCGAGGTTGTGGGAGTGACTATGCCTCATCCTCATGGACAAATTTACGGTTATAGCTGGATTCCTTTGAGAGTAAAAAGAAAAATAGAAATGGCTTTGTCTTATTACAATATTAATCAAAAATCTTTATTCGGAGATATGCTTAATCAGGAAATCGAAGACGGAAGAAGAATAATTTTTGAAAACGACCATTTTGTATGTTTTTTGCCTTTTGCGAGCGAATATCCTTACGGAATAATGATTATGCCGAAAAAAAATGTAATGGCGATTAATAATTTCAATAAAAAAGAAACTGTGGCTTTGGCGGACGCGCTTAAAAAAGCGACAATGACTTTGGATTTGCTTTTTGATATAAAATTTCCTTATATGATGTGTATGTTTAGCGCTCCAGTTAATGACGGTTTTAATTATAAAGAAATTTGGCGTTATCATATAGAATTTTTTCCTCCTATGCGAAGTAAAGAAAAACAAAAATTTAACGCTTCTTCCGAAACGGGCGCTTGGGCTTCATGCAATCCAACGAGTCCAGAAGCGATGGCTGCGAGTTTGAGGACAGCATATTTCAGACAAATGGGAATGTAATAAATGTCGTTAAAAGTAAGCGTAATTATTCCTCATAGAGTCGGCGAGAATATAGAAAATACTCTTGCGGGAATATATATGTCCGATTACGATAAAAATAATATTGAGATTTTTCAGGCGGAAGGAACTCATCCAACCGTTCAGAGAAACGAATGCATAAAACGGGCGTCTGGAGATATAGTTTATTTTATAGATAACGATTCTATGGTAAATCCTAATAATATAAAAAAAGCGGTAGAAATATTTGAGAAAAACGAAAATGTCGCAATAGTCGGAGGACCAGCGATTCATAAAGTTAGTTCTTCAAAAGAAAAATATATTGACAAATGCATGCGTTCCCATTATGCCGTTGGACCGATAGCAAATAGATATAGCGTAAATAAAACTTCTTCCCGAGAAGGAACGGACAGAGATGTTATACTTTGCAATTTATTTATAAGGCTTAATGTTTTATTCGAAGCGGGACTTTTTAACGAGAGTTTATATCCTAACGAAGAAAACGCTTTGATAGATAAAATTCTTTCGCTCGGTTATAAATTAATGTATGACCCTCAGATAATAGTAAAAAGACCGCCGAGAAGCAGTTTGAGATTATATATAAAAATGCTTCTTAATTACGGACGCGGAAGATTCGAGCAACTTTACAGAGATTTTAATAAAAAAAATTTAATATTTACTCTCCCCGCGTTTTTCAGTTTATATATAATTCTTTCGCCGATAGTTTTATTTATTTTTCTTATTACGAAAATTAATTTTATCGCAGTTTATTTTATTCCGTTCGCTTTATATTTTGTAATGACTTTATTTGCTGGAATAATTACGGCGTTAAAAGAAAAAGGTTTTATAAGTAAAATCAAAGGCTTTTTTGTTTTTCCTTATATGTTTTTTATAACGCATTTTTTTTACGGACTCGGCTTTTTTTACGGAATAATTAGAATTGCAAAAGGAAGCAAGAGGACAATTAAATTTAATATAACAAAATTTAAATCCTTTGAATAAAATTATTATTCTTAAAAATACTTAAAATGAATCAATAAATCTTATAGTAAGAAATTTAATTTAGAAATCTCCGCTCTATATCAATCAAACATGCTAAAATTTTTATCACATTCAAAATTATATTACTTTTTTAATGATAAAAATTTATTAAATTAATTAATCAAATTTATTTAAAAAAGCTTTTAATTCGTCTATAGTAATAACAAATACGGTTCTATTATCGGTTAATTTTTTCAAGCGCTCAATTTTAGTCGAATCGCCCGTTTTTGAATCTTTACGCTTATAATAATCTCCATCGCATATAGCTAAAAATATTGTATTTTTTAATGAAGTGTCTCTTGCATTTTTTAAGAATTCTTGAATATCCTTATATTGATTATCTTGCGCTCCGCCTTCGTCTTTAGTGTATTTATGGGAAACATAAAATTGAAAATTATTATATTCAAAATAAAAATCTATCGATTTTGCATCTTGATTTTTACTAATCAAATTTTCGCCTTTAAAAATATTTCCGTTTATTATAAAATATGCGTTCTTTCCGCCAGAAGGAAGCACTTTAAAATTTTTAACTCCGTCAACCGATTCTATTATTTTAGCCGCTATATTTTGATATATATTTTGCCTCGAAGGTTCTTTTGCAAATACGCATCTAAATATTTCGTCATTAATTACTTTCGCTTTTATCTCTTCAAAATCATATCCGAATTTATCAGCCCAATTTCTAATTTTTAATCTCATTTCGTTTGTGTCTATATCTTTCAATACTTCTTTGACATTTATTTGAATTTGCTTTTTATATAATTCATTATAATTCATATAAAGTTTCCTCTATAATCTTTTTTGCAAGTTTGTAATCCAATCTTCTTCTGTAGCAATTATCTTTTCGTAAACCTTTAAACGGCGTCAAAAATAAATCATAAGTTTCTTTTCTAAAAATATTAAGATTATGATTTAATTTTTCTATTATGCCGCTCACTTTATATTTTCTCGGAATCATTATTCTCGTTATGCTTCTTGAAGAAACTCTGATTCTGTCGGGAGATATTTCTTCTCCGTCTACAAATTTTATCGAAGGTTCTATTGTATTATCAATCGCTATCAATCCCAAATTTCCGTTAGGAACATTAAAACGAATATCCATATTAAGATTAGCTTGCGGAAGTTTTTTCTTCAAATCGCTTAATTTTCCCAAATATTTATTGTCGTTATACAAATCTATATCGTCCGAAAACTGTTTATATTTTTTGAATAAAGCCAAACAAACGGGATGCTCTGTATCGTTAAACATTTTTGAATTTAATAAAATATAATGACTCAATCTTTCTCTAAAAATATTCGCGTTAAAAAACGAAGCGGGAATTATAGCACCGACATAATCGCAATTTTCCAAACATTTTTCTAAAGAATATTTATATAAATCGTCATAAATAATATTTGGGAATTCTATATTTCTTCTTCTCGCCGAATTTTGAGCCAGATACGGCGGATTGGTTATGCATACTTTAAAACCTTTCGGAAAATTTTTTAAAGTGTCCCGCTTTATAATAGATTTATTTTGAGGCTCTATATCAAAACTCTTAAAATCGGAACATAATCCCATATTTTGAAGCATATTTATCAAATTATTCGCTCCAGCAAAAGGCTCTAAAATAGTAACTTTATTCAAATTGCATTCTTCAGCCCAATTAAGAAATCCGTCATTTTGAAAAGGATTATATGTCGTAAAATATTGTCCAAGCTCTCGTTTCATTTTTATAATATAGCATAAAATTTTGTAAAGTCAATTATTATCTATTTTGATTAAATAATTTACAAAATAATTAATTAGCGAAATAATAAGCGTCTTCGCAAAAAGAAACTATCGCGCAAGTGGAAAGTTCTGGGTCCATCATATAGCTTTCCGTTAAAGTAATTCCAAATCTTTCGGGTTTCAATCTGTCAAAAATTATTCTATTTCCAAACATATTAGTCAAAGCCTTATAGCCGAAAGAATATCTGCAGCCGACATGTTTCCTCTTTCCGTTATTATTTAAGCAAAGCAAATTATCCATATTCGTTTGAAGTATGTCTACATAGTTTTCGATTATATTTATTCCAATTGCATTATAAAAATAATAATCTTTATAATCTGAATTATCGTATAAGCCCTTCAAAAAATTTGCAAATTTATTTCCCAAACTCACAACGGTAAAACCAATTGTATCTTCCTTTTCGTCAAAAAAATCCACTATAGAATTATAAGGTTCGTTTGGCATTCTTTCCAAAGGAATCTCAATTATTTTGTCGGTTAATTTATTCTCTTCGGCATCGAATATATAGAGTTTATCGTTTTCGGTAAATGTTTTATAGAATCCGTAAATCATAACGACTTCCATCAAATTATTTTCTATAATGTTATTTTTCATTTCCTCATATTTCGGTTCTACTTTATTTTTTATCATTTCGTTATATTTTTCCATATCCTGATTTTTTGTCGAATATCCGAATCCCGCTCTGAATAATCTGATTTTATTTATCATATCGAAAGCTTCTTTTTCGATTTTCTTATTAAAGTCAAAAACTTTGCTCCCGTAAAACGGAGGCTTATTAATTGAATGTAAATGATTCTTATGATTTATTTGCATTATCTCTATCCTTTATAATTTCTTTAATCGCGTTTATATTTTCAAAACCGTCCTTGCAGTAAAATATTTTAGCCATTCCTTCGTATGCCTCTTTGCAGTCTTTTTCGACAAACTCTTTCGTAAGTGCGGCGCCTCCGAGCAGAATCGGAATTTTTAATCCTTTTTCTTTTATATAAATCAAATTCTCTTTCATTACTTCGGTAGATTTTACAAGCAAGCCCGACATTCCTATGCAGTCCGCTTCGTTTTCAAAATAGCTTTCCAAAAATTTTTCTATTGTAACTTTTGTCCCGATATTAACCGTTTCAAATCCGTTATTTTTAATAATTATTTCTACCAAATTTTTTCCCACATCATGCACATCGCCAGCGACAGTTCCCAAAATTATTTTAGCCGTTTTTTCCTGTTCCGTTTTCGTCAAATACTCCGATAAAAAATCCACGCTCTTTTTCATTACTTCGGCAGAACCCAAAACGAAAGGAAGCTGAATAGTTCCTTCTCCGAATTTCATTCCTATATCGTCCATTGTCGGAAGGAGAATTTCGTCAATTATTGCTTGCGCGAATTTTTTCTCTCCGCCGAAAATATCGCAGTTTATTTTAGCCTCGTTTAAGAGATTTTGCATATCCTTCCATTCTCCGTCAACCATAGCGTCTCTTATCGCTTCTATTATTGGCTTTTTTACATTTACATTAATATCTTTAATTTCTTTTTTATCCGAAAAATGATTTATATAATTTATAAGCGGTTCTTTCGTATTGCTTTTATTATAAATAAGTTCTCTTGCAAGTTCTATTTCTTCGTCTGCAATTTTTGAGAGAGGAAGAATTTGAGCGACATTTATTATCGCCATTGTGAGTCCATGATTTATCGCTTCGTATAAAAAAACGGAATTAAGAATTTTTCTCGCTTCTTCTTTTAATCCGAAAGAAATATTTGAAACTCCCAAACTTATTGACGACTCGGGATATTTTATAGAAAGTTCTTTTATCGCTTTTAAAGTTTCCATTCCAGCTTTAAAACTGTTTTCGTCTCCGCTTGCCAAAGTAAAAGTCAAAGGGTCGAATATAATATCATGCGGATAAATATTATGAGTATTAACCGCTCTTTCAAACATCCTATCCGCAATAGCAACTTTATCTTTTACTGTAAAACCCATTGATTTTTCGTCTATAGTAAGAAGCATTATTGCCGCTCCGAATCTTTTTGCCAATTTGCATATTGCGTCAAATCTTTCTTTTCCCTGTTCCATATTAGCCGAATTTATAATTGGTTTTCCGCCGTAAATTTTTAAAGCCTCTTCTATAACATTTGGTTTTATTGCGTCTATAACTAATGGAATCGATATTTGTTTAATGTAGGAAGAAATTATTTTTTTTATATCTTCTATTTCGTTTCTGCCTGCCCAAGCTACACTAATATCTATAGCATGACTTCCAGACTTCATCTGCTTAATCCCAACATCGAGTATTCCATCCATATCGCCCGCAATCATAAGCTCTCTAAAAACTTTACTTCCCGTGGCGTTGCTTCTCTCTCCAATCATTAAAGGCGCTGGTTCTTGTTTAATGCTTGCAATATTGAATAAACTTGCAATATATGGACGAGGTTTATTTAACTTCGGTTTTTTAGGTTTAAAATTTTTCGCTTTTTCGGATAACGCTTTTATATGTTCTGGAGTAGTTCCGCAGCAGCCTCCTATAAATGCAAGTCCGTCCAAGTTAAAAAATTCGCTATTAATATCGGCAAATTCTGTAGGAGTCATTCCGTAATAAGCTTTTCCGCCTCTGTTTTGAGGAAGTCCCGCGTTGCTGTGAATCGATATGGGCAAATAGGATATTTCGGTTAATTTTTTCAAATGCCTCATTGCCATATCTGGTCCAGTTCCGCAATTCATACCGATTGAAAATATATTTAAATTCGATAAAACCGTGTAGGCAGTTTCAATATCCGTTCCCAAAAGCATAGTTCCTTCTTTTTCTATCGTAACTGAAACCATTATTGGAATATAGCCATCAATATCCGCGCATGCCAAAATTCCCGCTTTAAGCTGCAAAATATCTTGAGCCGTTTCAAGTAAAATGATATCCGCTCCTCCGTCAATCAATCCTCTTATCGCTTCGGTATATCCGTTATAAAGTTCGTCAAAACTTATTTGCCCCAGACTCGGAAGTCTTATTCCGGGTCCCAAACTTCCCGCCACAAAAACATCTCTATTCGCATTCGTATTTTTTTTATATTCTTCTATACTTTCTTTAGCGATTGTCGAAGATTTTTTTGCAATCTCATAAGACATATCGCTTATATCATATTCTCCCAAAACTGATTGGAAAGCGCCGAAACTGTTGGTTTTTATTATATTAGCGCCAGCTTTCAAATAATCGGTATGCACTTCTTTCATTATATGCGGAGCGGTTATATTAAGAATTTCGTTGCATCCTTGAATATCGTTTCCGTTTATAATCCATTCTCCTTTTTTAATTTCTTTTTTTTGAAGTTCCGTTCCCGTAGCGCCGTCAATTATTAAATATCGATTTTCAATTAATTCTTTTAATCTTTCTTTTATTTTAATAAATTTATTCATAATTATATTTTTTATTCCAATAATTTTTTATTTCAATTTAAGAATTTTAATTTTAATCTATAATAACGAATATCACAAGGCAAAATATTTGATTTTAATTTTTTAATAATTATTGCCCGATATTAAAATACTCGCAACGATTATTAAATAAAAAAGCGCCACATTAAATATGACGCTTTTTCTTATCTTATCGTTTTTTATTAGTTTTTAGATTAAAATGTTATTATTGTTTACTAATATCAGTAGGTCCAGCATCACTTGTGGCTGTTCCAGTGGAAGCGCTTTTAAATGTAATACTTGCACCAGAAAGTTCTGTAACTCCTATATCATCTCCCTTTATTGTGTATTCCGTTCTTTCAGAATTCCAATCCGCTTCGGGTATTTGAAAAGCTGTTGAAATAGGACTAGTCATTGTCAGATATCCGCTATCGCTTATAGTAAAACTTACATCTGTTCCGCTCCAAGTTCCTGCAATACTGGAAACTTTAAATGTTGTTGGTTCTGTGGCTTTATCCTTACAAGAAACAAAAGCAACGATTAAAACTGATAAAACGATAAGAAATAATTTTTTAGAATTCTTCATTGAATTCCTCCTATAAAATAAGTTATTTATAACTAAACAAGGATTTTTTATTTTCCTTGATAAGCTATCGAAAGTAATTGAAGTTAAAAATGTTTTAACTAAATTTAGATTGGCAAAATAATTTTTAATCGTCATCGCCATTAGGCGCACAGCGTGTGCGAGTGAAACGAAGCAATCCACTATTAATGAAATTAAATTTTTAAAATCAAATTCTATTAATTTTGGATTACTTCGGACTTCGTCCTCGTAATGACTGATTATTGCAAATTTATTTTTTGAAAAACAAATAAAG
>NZ_JBNMIZ010000115.1:0-8153 GCF_050873525.1 Brachyspira sp.
AATTCCCTCTTCCAGCATAGCTCTTTTTTGAGGATTATTAAACATATCGTTTATGTCTTCTTGCCATTTAAATAAGCCCATTTTTAACGCCTTCTAAATTATGATTATTTTATTATACGATTTAATATTTCAATGTCAATGTTTATTATAAAATTTTTATGAATTAGTTTTAATAAATAATCAATAAATTCAATCTAAATATAGTATTTTGCAAAAAGCTGGAATGAATCAAAAAATTATCTTATATTATTTCTCTTCACTCTGGCTTTTTCAATATTCCTATTTTGCCATTCGTTTTCCGCATAAAAACTTAATTCGTTTTTTAATTCCGCTTTTGTATATGAATCCAAATTTGCAATTTCGTTCATATTCGGTTTTTCCTCCGACAAAACTTTTATTATAGCGATTCCGCTTTCAAGTTTTACTACATCGCTAACCGAACCGACATCCAAAGAAAATACTCTTCTATAAAAAATCTCTTCGGAAGATTCGGGAATAATATTTCCATCGGCGGTATTCAATCTGCCTTGATTATAATAAAATGGAGACGAAGGTTTATAATATTTTATATTTCCGTTATTATTTAAAGACGCAAGATTATTATTCCTATCGAACGCGTTTTTCAATATTTCGGACTGCCTAGTTTTTTCCGCTTCAAGTAATGCGTTCATATTTGCATTTAAATATTCGTTTCTCAAAATATCGGTTTTTACATCGGTATAATTTTCTGGAAGTCTTATATCGTTTAATAAAACAACATAATAATTTCCGTTTACATAAATCGGCTCTAGTAAAGTATTCGTTTTGCTATTCGTAAAAATACTGTCGGCAAAACTTCTGGAAGGCATTTCCATTCTCGTTACATAACCCAATCTATAATTATTTGTGTCTATACTTTTTTCGATGGCATTTTTTTCAAATAAAGTTATATCGTCATTTAAGGTTTTGTATAAATTGTCGGCGACTCCACCGCTTTCCAAAACTATATAAGAAATATCCGCTTGAGCGAAATCGTTTTTATTTTCGTTAAAATATCTTTCCAAATCGGATGCGGGAATTTCGGAATTTTCCACAATCGAAGCGGCGTCTATATAAGCCATTTCAATATCTCTTTTCGTTTCTGTTTTTTTATAATTTCTTTCCGTTTCCAAAGAATTAACTTTTATATTGTCAAAAAGTTCGGCGGATATAGTTTGAGATAAAATATTTTCTTTTATTTCTTTTTGTATTCTTAATTTTTCGGATTGAGAAGTATTTTTAATGAACGACTGAAAAGCGTTATCGTTGTAAATTCCGTTTGTGTCGACAAATTGCATTTTCATAAAATCGACTACGAGATTGTCCGAAACTCTTATATTTTTAGAGGCGATTTTATCCAAAAGAACCGTGACAACCGCGCTCCTAAAAGCTATATCTTCTATATAAGAATACAATTCGTTATTTATCTGTATTCCACGCTGCTGATAATTTGTTTCTATACTTCTGAAAGCTCTTCCATAAGGACTCGTGCTTGTATAATAAATCGGCGTTCCGTTTACCGTTCCAATAATCGGCGTGGTTTGGCTTCCTCTCGTATCGACAACCAAAAAATATACTATAAGGAGAACGGAAATAACCGAAACTCCAACCCATTGCAAAGTTTTTACCAAATTACTTTTCTTTTTTGTTTCAATATTTTTAGGCGACATTATAAATTATCCTCAAAAAATTTTTATTATAAATTTCTTAATTTAAGATTATTTAAGATTTTTTAATTATATAAAAATCGGTAAAAAAATCAAGCCGTTAATATTCGTATTGACAATATAAAAATATTAATTATAATAAATAATTATTTAATTAATCTTTTTAAGAGGTTTTAATGAAAAAATATTTAATAATTCCAATAACTTTAATATTCGCTTCAAATTTATTTTGTATAGATATTCCTCCGTTGTCGCCAGAATTCAATATATTCGGTTTCTTGGGAGCTTCAAAAACTTTTACTCAAACTGATGTAAGATTAAAGGGCGACCATGAATTTTACTCGCCAGGTAAATATACCGTATATGAAATATATTTTGATTCTATCAAGGGAGATTTCGGTTTGGATGCAAAATTAAACGCGCAAATGGGATTAAACGCTAAAATAAACGATAATTTTAGCATAAGTTCGCTTTTTGAAATCGGATATTCTTATTATTCTATAGATACGAAATATGAAAGCAGAAAGGACGATTTAAATCGCTCGTATAAAATATATTCGGACAGCCTCACGCTTCATTGCCTTTTATTAGGAATAGCCGAAAAATATAATTATAAAAAATTTAGCATAGGTTGGGGAGCGGGAGTTTTAATTCCAATATCTGGAGAGGGCAGTTCTAATTCCGATATAAAATATTATAACGGTAAAGGAGGCGAATACTCTTTGGTAATGCCTTCAAAAGAAAGATTTAGTCATGAAGATTTGAAGAAGCTTTTTAGAGTTCCTTTCGCTCCGTATATAAAATTAACCGTAGAGTATGAAGTTTTCTCTATGAAAGAGGAAAATTTAGAAATGGGAGTGGTATTGGGCGCTTATATAAATTATAACTTTGGAATGAAATACGATGTCGATTTTTTAAACGCTCAACTTCCTCGTTCAACCAGAAATAATCTTTCCGTTGTTGGAGTGTATGGAAACGGCGATATTTACAATAAGTATAACTTTTCAAAATTAGACTTTGGAATAACATTTGGAAGTTCCATTAAAATTATTCAGTGAATAAAAAATTGAAAATATTAAAAATACTTGACTTTTAAAATATAAATAATATAATAAATAAAATTATATTAAAGCGGAATAAAAATGAATAATGTATTTTTAAAATATAAGATTATTTTTTATTTGTCTGACTGGGCATATAAATTTGAAATTCTTAAAAGGGAATGCAAACGGTTTAACTGTTTCATTCCCTATTTTTATGTTCAAATATTATTAAAAGGATATTAAAATGAAAAATTTATTAGGCATCAAAGAAATGTCGAAAAAAGAAATTATTGAAATTCTTGATACGGCTAAAAAATTGGATTGTATGAATGAAAATAAAAGAAGATTACAATTAGTCGGTAAAATAATGACAAGTTTATTTTTCGAGCCTTCCACAAGAACGAGATTATCTTTTACTTCGGCGGCGTATAAATTGGGCTGTCAAGTGCTGGGTTTCGATAATCCAAATATGAGTTCCGTTGTAAAAGGAGAATCTCTAAGAGACACTATAATAATGGTTTCTGCTTATTCGGATGTTATAGTTATGAGGCATTATATTGAAGGAGCGGCAAAATTCGCGGAAGAAATAACGGATATTCCAATTATAAATGCGGGAGACGGAGCAAACGAACATCCGAGTCAAACATTACTCGATTTATATACGATAAGAGAAGAACTCGGAAATTTGGAAAATAAAAAAATCGCATTTGTAGGAGATTTAAAATACGGCAGAACCGTTCATTCGCTTTCTAATGCCTTGAAAATGTTTAACGGAGAATTTTATTTCATAGCGCCCAATACGATACAAATACCCGATTATATATTAAAAGAATTGGATAAAGCAAATATTAAATATCATATTCATAACGATTATAAAGATATATTGAAAGAAATTGATTGTTTATATATGACGAGAATACAGAGAGAAAGATTTGACGATATAGACGAATACAACAAAGTTAAAAATGTATTCCGAATTTCAAAAAAAGATATTGATGGAAAATGTAATGAGAATATGATAGTAATGCATCCGCTTCCGAGAGTCGATGAAATAAATATAGATTTAGATAATACGAAATATGCTAAATATTTTATTCAAGCGAAAAACGGAGTTCCGATAAGAATGGCTATGTTGTCGCTTGCTACGGGAAAAATAAAATCGAAAGCGGCTAAAAAGAAAATAGATTATAAGATAGTAGAAAATAAAAATATAATTTGTCAAAATAAAAAATGCGTCACTCAATTTGAAGAAACGAAAAATAAAGTTGTAAAAAAAGATTATGGAAAATTCTGTTATTATTGTAATAAGGAAATAAAATAAAAGATAAATTATGATAATAAAAAACGCTAAAATTATAAATTCTCAAAAACCCGTTTCTATAATAATTGAAAACGAAAAAATAAAAAAAATAGATTTGGAAAACGATTTTGAAAAATATAAAGATAATGAAATAATAGACGCAAATTATAATTATGTTATCGCTGGAATTATCGACCCGCATACGCATATGAGAGACCCTGGACTTACACATAAAGAAGATTTTAATTCTGGAAGCAAAGCGGCGGCAAGAGGCGGAATAACTACTTTTTTGGATATGCCTAATACGATTCCAAATACGATAACAAAAGAAAATCTTATTCAAAAAAAATCAATGATGGCAGGCAAATCTTATGTCGATTACGGTTTTCATTTCGGCGGAAGCAAAACAGATAATAGCGAAGATATAAAATTAATTAAAAACGAAGCGGCATCTACAAAAATATTTCTAAACGCTTCTACTGGAAATATGCTTATAGAAGACGATAAAATATTGGAAAAATTATTCGAGGCTTCAAAAATCGTGTCGGTTCATGCCGAAGATAAAATGGTTGATAAAGCGACCAAAATTGCAAAAAGAACGGGAACGACTTTATATTTATGTCATTTATCTTTAGCGAGCGAAATAGATTTATTAAAAAGAGCGAAAGACAGCGGAATGAAAATATACGGCGAAGCGACTCCTCACCATTTATTTTTGAATACGGAAAATATTAACGAAAAAAATAAAATGCTTTTGAGAATGAAACCCGAATTAAAAGAAAAAATAGATAACGAAGCATTATGGAAAGCTATAAAAGATGGAACTATCGACACAATAGGAACGGACCATGCTCCGCATTTATTAAAAGAAAAACTTGAAAAACTTACTTTTGGAATTCCATCAATAGAACATTCGCTCGAATTAATGCTAAAAAAGGTAAAAGATTCAACGATAGATTTAAAATTATTAACAAAAATCATGAGCGAAAATTCGGCTAAAATATTCGGCATAAAAAATAAAGGAATTTTGAAAGAAGGATATGACGGAGATTTGGCAATAATAGATTTAAATAACGAATCGGAAATAAGAGAAGAAGATATTATAACAAAAGCCGCTTGGAGTCCTTATATCAAATTCAAAAGAGGCGGACGAGTAATTATGACAATTTTAAGAGGAAATATTGTTTATAAATACGATTTAAATAATGAAGATATTTTTTATAGCGGTTTTGGGAAAGAGGTTTTTTATTACTAAAAATTTAAAAATAAATTATTATATTCATAACTTGAAAAATAAAACCGAGTTCTTTTTGATTAAAGGCTCGGCTTTTTATATAGCTTTAGCTTTCCTCAATACTTCTTTCATCTCTTCATCTTCAAAATCAGCCAAATCTAAAGCGGTTTTTCCATCGTTATTCTTAATATTAACATCCGCTCCATTTTCTATTAAAAGTTTAACCGTTTCTAAATTTCCATTACTCGAAGCCTCCATTAAAGCCGTGTAGCCGTCATTATTTTTCGCATTGATTTCGGCTCCGCTTTTTATAAGAAGTTCAATTATTTCAAACTTTCCAAAAGTCGAAGCGTATATTAAAGCGTTATCTCCTTGCAAATCTTTATCGTTAATATCCGAGCCATTTTCTATGAGCAACTTGCATATTTCATTATCCGTATAATAATCGCTTCCCATTGCAGCGTTCATTAAAGCTGTCGTTCCTTCGTTATCTTTAGCGTTAATATCGGCTCCGTTTTCGATAAGTAATTTAACGACTTCATAATAAAAACTCGAAGCTTCAATTAAAGCCGTTGAATTATCGTTATTTCTAAAATTAATATCCGCTCCGTTTTCTATTAAAATTTTTACTATTTCGTTATATCCGAATTTTGAAGCTAGTATTAACGCCGTATTATTTTCTTTGTCTACGGATTTAATTAAATTTTTAATATTTATTTCTTTACTAAGCATCGATTTAATCTTTTTCAAATCTCCGTCTTCGGCAGCTTTTAAAAATCTCTCTTCTTTCGGAGTTAATAAATCCTTTAATTTGTTAATTAAAAATAATAAAATTAAAATCGATAAAAATATTATTATTCTTGTATAATTTTTCATGAAATCTTACTCTAAAATAAAAAACTACTAAATTAAAATATTAAATATTATTATAAATCATTTTTTAATAAATCATTCTACTGTTACGCTTTTTGCTAAATTTCTCGGTTTATCGACATCGCAGCCTCTGACAACCGCCGTATGATAGGCGAGCAGCTGCAAAGCTATAATGGAAGCTATCGGCATAAACATATCTTCAATATTTGGCAAATATATTATTTTATCGTAAGCGTCTTTATCTATATTCATTCCTTCTTTTGCAAATAAAAGAACTTTAGCGCCTCGCGAAACGACTTCTTTTATATTGCTTATCATTTTATTTAAGATTTTTTCCTGTATTGCCAAAGCGACTACCGAAGTTCCTTCCGTGATTAAAGATATTACTCCATGTTTGAGTTCGCCGCCCGCATAAGCCTCGCAATGTATATAGCTAATCTCTTTCATTTTCAAAGCGCCTTCCATAACCTGATAATAATCCAAATCTCTTCCCATAAAAAATATACTTCCGACTTCTTTATAATCTACGCATAATTTTTTAATCTCTTCGCTCATATCGAGCAGTTTATTTATAGAATCAATCGCGTTAAGCATATTTCTTATAAGAATTTTTATATCATTTTCGTTTTTTAATTTTCGAGCCAAAGATATTTTAAAAGTTATCAAATACATTATAGCGACTTGAACGGAATAAGCTTTAGTGGAAGCGACTGAAATTTCAGGACCCGCGTAAGTATAAATAACATAATCGGACGCTCTTGCTATCGAAGAACCGTTTACATTTACTATCGCCAGACTTTTGCATCCT
Source organism: Brachyspira sp. (assembly GCF_050873525.1). GTDB lineage: Bacteria > Spirochaetota > Brachyspiria > Brachyspirales > Brachyspiraceae > Brachyspira. Next base: position 6,944 of record NZ_JBNMIZ010000115.1, read on the forward strand.
TTTTCTTTAACCAAATTCAAAGCGGCTAAAGTATCGGCGGTTTCTCCCGATTGTGATACGAATATAGCTAAAGTTTTATCGGTTAGAATAGGATTTTTATATCTAAACTCGGATGCAATTTCGCATTCTACGGGAATTCTGCAATTATCTTCAATCAATCTTTTTCCTATCATTGCCGCATGCATAGCCGTTCCGCAGCCTACTATATAAACTCTGTCAAAATAAGTCCAAAAATTTTCGTCCAATATATTGTCTCTTTTGAAGTCTGGAATTCCATGCACAATTCTCGGTTCTATCGTATCCAAAATCGCTTTAGGCTGTTCATGAATTTCTTTAATCATAAAATGTTCATAACCCGATTTTTCAGCCTGTTCCAAAGTCCAATTTGCTTCATTAATCGCTGGTTTTAATTCTTTCAAATCTTTATCGTAAATTGCAACTTTATCTTTTTGAAGTTCCGCTATATTTTCTTCTTCCATTAAAATATATTTATTTGTGTATTTCAATATTGCGGGAATATCGGAAGCTATAAAATTTTCGTTTTTTCCGTCTTTTCCCAAAGCGACAATTAAAGGCGCTCCTTTTCGGATTGCATAAACTTTATCGAGCTTGTCTTTGAATATTATTGCGAAAGCGTAAGAACCTTCGATAATTTCAATCGCTTTTTTTATTGCAAGCAAAGGATTTCCATCGTATAAAGAATCTATCAAATTTGCGGCGACTTCAGTGTCGGTTTCGGAAACGAATTTATAGCCTTTTTTGATTAGTTCGTTTTTTATATCTTTGTAATTTTCTATTATTCCGTTATGAACCAAAGAAAGTCTCGCCGTTGAATGAGGATGAGCGTTAATGTCGGAAGGCGCGCCATGGGTAGCCCATCTCGTATGTCCTATTCCGATATTTGATTTTTCTATTTTTACTTTATCCAAAATATTTTGCAGATTTTCAATTTTTCCTTCCGATTTGAAAGTTTTTATATTGTCGTTTTCCACTATCGAAATTCCCGCCGAATCGTATCCTCTGTATTCCAAAGAATAGAGTCCGTTCATTAAAATATCCACCGAATTATTTTCTCCGACATAACCGACTATACCGCACATAAAAAATCCTTAAAAAACGAATTTTATCAAAATAATCTAATTTAAACTTTTTTGATAATCTAAAATTATAAATTAAAAATCGAAAAATACAATAATATATAAAATAATAT
>NZ_JBNMIZ010000116.1:0-8137 GCF_050873525.1 Brachyspira sp.
AAAGTATAATATATTTTATGAATATTAAAAATAAATCGACTAATAATAAAAATTTGGCGTCTAAAATATGCGCCATTATATGTATAATCTGCGCAAGTTCCTCGATAGCCGTTATGGTTCTGCTTTTGATAAATTCAAAGACGGCAAGAGAGATAACTTCTTTTTCTTTATATTCGAGTTTTTTAATAATATTTTATATAATCAATTCGATATATCATTTTTTTCCGTTTCATTATAAAGCGAAGAAAGTTTTTTTTATTTTATCGCATGCATTTTTTATAATGATGATTTGGGGAGTTTATATTCCGCCATGTTTAATCTCGCTTGAAAACGGCTGGGGCTGGAGTTTCTTTGGAATAATCACGGGGCTTTGCGTATTGGGAATAACTTTAAGAAGCGTTTTCGGTTATAGATGGAGAGACTGGACGGAAACTATTTATTATTTTCTGCTTAACTGGGTTTGGCTCATAGCGATTCCAAAAATATCTCTGGCGGTTGGAGATTACGGAGCGATACTTTATTTGACGGGATTTTTGCTTTTAAATATCTCGATGGTATTTTACAGACTCGCTATGTATGAAACGAATAAAAGATACACTTTATTTTTGCCTATGTTTTATTCTTTGCTTATAATATCGAATATTTGTCATGCGATTTTTATGTTTAAATATGTGGCAAATGTTTTTTAAATTATATTTTATTTTTTATTTTAAGGAGAAAAAATGATTAACGAAAAACTGACTCAATATATAGAAAATACGATTAAAGAAAACTGGGATATTAACGCTTTCGCCGATTACGGAAAAGACAGAATAATAAAATATTCCGATGTCGCAAAAAATATATCAATAATGCATACGATTTTCAAAAGAAGTTCAATTTATAAAGGAGATAAAATCGCCATCTGCGGCGGAAATTCAATTAATTGGGCTTTAAGCTATTTATCTATAATAAGTTATGGAGCGGTTGTAGTTCCTATATTGGTTGATTTTTCTCCAAGCGATATATCAAATATTATAAAAGATTCGGGAACAAAATATTTATTTGCAGATAAAAATATAGCCGAAAAAATTGACGGCGAAACAATCGAATCTTTGGATATGGTTTTTTCTTTGGACGATTTTTCTATAATCAATGTCAATAATAATATTTATAAAGAAATTAGAAGAGGAGATAATTTATTTAATATAGAATTGGAAAATTTTAGCAAAGAAACTTTCGCTTTAAATATATTCGACAATGAAACTTTAGCTACGATAATTTATACTTCTGGAACTACGGGATTCAGTAAAGGAGTTATGCTCAATCATAACGCTTTAGCCGCAAATATAAGATTCGCAATAGCAAATATGCCGATAAAACCTAACGACAATATACTTTCTTTTTTGCCGTTAGCTCATGTTTTCGGATGTTTATTCGATTTTTTATTTCCGTTTTCAAAAGGCGCTTGCATATATATGTTAAATGCTATTCCGAGTCCGAATGTTTTATTAAAAGCTTTCGATGAAATTAAACCGAATTTAATTCTTATGGTTCCGTTAATAATAGAAAAAATTTATTTGAAAAAACTGCTTCCCGTTATAAGCAAACCGTTAATAAAAAAATTATTGAAACTTCCTTTAATATCTTCAATACTCAAAAAAAGCATAAGAGAAAAATTGACAAAATCTTTCGGCAGAAATTTTCATGAGGTTATAATCGGAGGAAGCGCCTTAAACGAAGAGGTTGAAAAATTTCTTATGGATATAGGATTCAAATTTACCGTTGGCTACGGAATGACGGAATGCGCTCCTTTAATAAGTTATTCCCCCTGCTATAAACATGTCGCTCGAAGCTGCGGATGTTTGATTGACACTTTGGAAATTAAAATTGACGCGGAAAAAGAAGGCGAAGTCGGAGAGATAATGGTTAGAGGCGAAAATGTTATGCTCGGATATTATAAAAATCCTAAAGCTACGGCGGAAGCCTTATCAAAAGACGGATGGCTTAAAACAGGAGATTTGGGAGTTTTGGGAGAGAACAACAGAATATTTATAAGAGGAAGAAGCAAAAATATGATACTCGGCGCAAGCGGACAAAATATTTATCCCGAAGAAATTGAAAGCAAATTAAACGCTATGCCTTATATATTGGAATCTTTGGTTTTGAGCAGAGAAAATAAACTTCATGCTCTAATATATTTGGACGCGGAAAGAATCAAGGAAGAAAATCTAACCGAAGAAGAAATTAAAAACAGAATCGAAAACAACAGAAGCGAAATAAATAAAGTTTTGCCCGAATACGCGAGAATATCGAGCTTTAATATTCAGTCGGAAGAATTTATAAAAAATCCTTCAAAAAAGATAAAGCGATTTTTGTATAAATAATCAAAGTTTTTCGTCTTTAAGAAGATTATTAAACTGACTTCGGCTGTAAACTTTTATTCTGTCGTTGTGCGAAACATAACTTTTAGCGCTGTTGCTCAATTCAACGGGAGCTATTAATATTCCGTTTTTAGCTCCAGATTCGCTTACCATCATTAAAAAATCTCTTATCATTAATTCGCCGATTTCCGTTTTCTGCCATCTTTTAAAAGAAACTAATGTAAGGTCTTTTTTGCTTCCCTTAATATTATAAGTTAAATAATTTATTTCATCGTTATTATTTGCGGGATGAGTTGCGTCCGTATATTCCTGCACCATAACATAATTAGACAATTTGGAACGCATTACATTTTGGCATAATTTTTTGAACGCGATTCTATCGAGCGAAAATATTTTATCGACTTGATATGACGGCTTTACATTGCTTTCCGTATTCGATTTTTCTTTTACTTTTAGACTTTCCAAAATATTGTCTATATCCATAGTTTTTTTGACTTCGACTAAAGATAAAATATAAATCGGATTTACGAAAGAAGCTTCCCATGAATTTACCGCTTTCTCCCAATTTCCCATATTCGTTTTTCCGACATAATTTTCGTAATTGTCGTTTTTATATTTTTCGTCTCCAAGTTTATTTTCTTCTTTTAATTTATTTAACTGAACGGTAGCTTTAACCACTTCATTTAAATATGTGAGAATTTCGTCAAAATAATATATACTGAATTCGGGCATATCGAAAGATTTAACCGTTTCAAAATAATTTTTAGATGTTCCTATATCTCCCAAAAAATAAGAATAAAAAGCGTAGTCCAATATTAAATTGGCGTAATTTTTATTATTTTCGTTTATTTTGTATAAATCGAGCAAACGATTATAAAGAGATTTAAATTTTTCGGATTCCTCGAGTTTATACAACAAGAACAAATAAAATTTATTCATGTCGAATTCGTTATTTTTATCAATCGGTTTATTTGCCAAGATTCCTTCTATAAAAGTTTTTGCGATATTCAATCCTTCGGACAATATATAAAGCGATATTAAATCTTTTTGCAAACTATGAATATATATTTTATTGTCGCTTAATTTATTTGCAGCCGCTTCTTTCGTTAATCTTTTTAGAAGTTCTTCTGCAAATGTTATGCATCTTTTATAATCTTTCATTTTGTAGGAAACGAATACGGCGCGTTTCAAATCTTCCGTCATAAATTCGCCTTTTGAAACTATAGCCTTATTAAAATAATGATTCGATAATTTGAAACTTCCTTCTTTCGCTAAAATGCTCGCGACTTTGATATTATAGAAATTATTAGTAGGTTCGAGTTTTATTATTTTTACTGCATATTTGAAAGCCAATTCTTTTTTTCCGAGTTCGTTATATCTGCTTTCAAGTCTTTTGCAAATATTTAATTCGTTCTTCTTTTCCAATACTCCGTTATTTGCAAGAAGTTCGTATTTGCTTAAAGCCGATTCCTTTTCGCCTATTTCTTCTTCGTATTTTGCAAGTTCGTAAATCGATTCGTAATCTTCGGGATTTTCTTCTATTTTTTTGTAAAGTTTTTCCATGTTATTTTTAACATCGCCAGAATCATTTCCGCTTCTATAAAAAATATTTTTTAAAACTATCAAAGAAGAAACGAGTAAAAAAACCGAAACGACTATATATATAAAAATATTTTCCATAATACAAACCTTTTTTAAATTCTCAAAATGCAATTATATATTATTTTTAAATTAAATAAACAGTTATTTATATTATCGTTTTATATAAACTTTAATTTAATGAAATTAGCAAATATTAGTAAATGACAGTTAAAAATATATACATTTTTCGTCTTGATATAATATTTTTTTATTGTATCATATTAAAATCAAATTAAAATTTAATTATATGGATAAAATTATGACATTTACCGATTTAATAATGACTTTGAATAAATTTTGGAGCGATAATAATTGCATAATTCAGCAAGGATACGATTTGGAAGTCGGAGCGGGAACTTTCAATCCAGCTACGGCGTTAAGGGCTTTAGGTCCCGAGCCTTTTAATGTCGCTTATGTAGAGCCTTCGAGGAGACCTACCGATGGAAGATACGGGGAAAATCCGAACAGACTTCAGCATTATTATCAGTATCAGGTTATAATGAAGCCTTCTCCAGAAAATATTCAGGATTTATATATCGAAAGTTTGGGAGCTTTGGGAATAAGTTTCAAAGACCATGATATTCGCTTTGTTCATGACGACTGGGAATCTCCAACACTTGGCGCCTGGGGATTAGGATGGGAAGTCTGGCTTGACGGAATGGAAATAACTCAATTCACATATTTTCAAGCCGTTGGAGGAATAAACTTAAAACCGATAACTGGCGAAATTACTTACGGACTCGAAAGAATTTGCATGTATTTGCAAAATGTCGATAATGTTTACGATTTGGAATGGGGACATGGAATAAAATACGGCGATGTTCATTTGCAGGGCGAAAAAGAATTCTCAAAGTATAATTTTGAAGTCGCCGATATTGACATGTATTTTAGGCATTTTAACGAATACGAAAAAGAATGCGATAAATGTCTTGAAAACGGATGCGTTCTTCCAGCTTATGATATGGTTATGAAGAGTTCGCATGTCTTCAATATGCTTGACGCCCGAAATGCAATTAGCGTGACGGAGAGAGCGGGTTATATAGCGAGAGTTAGAGAGCTTATGAAAAAAGTTTCTTCGGCTTATATTTCTTCAAGAGAGGCTATGAATTATCCGCTTATAAAAAATAAATAATAAATAAATTTTAAGGAGTAAAATTATGGATAGAAAAGAATTAGCTCAAAAAGTAACGGAATTTATTGGAAAAGACAATATATCTTCAGTGTCTCATTGCGCTACGAGATTAAGATTGATTGTGAAAGATAAAAATAAAGTTAATGTTCCTGAAATTGAAAAATTAGAAGATGTTAAAGGAGTATTATTTGACGCGGGACAGTATCAAATAATATTCGGAGACAAATTAACCAAAGATATTTTTAAAGAAATTTCCAACATGGGTTATACGAGCATCTAATTAATTGAAAATAGTAATGACATAAATATTTTAATGGTTTTGATATTATTTTATTCGATTGCATTACTATTGACAATAATACTATTTCTAATATAATAAAATCCTAATTTTCAGAGGATTTATTATGTCTAATTATAAAAATAACACGATTGCGGAGATTGATTTATCCGCTTTAAAAAATAATATGAATATAATAACCTCTATTACAAAAGGAGCAAAATTACTAAATATTTTAAAAGCAAACGCTTACGGACATGGAATTATCGAAATAGCGAAAGCATCCGAAAAATTTAAAGTTGACGCTATCGGAGTCGCAACTGTAGAAGAAGGAATTAAAATAAGAAAAAGCGGAGTAAAAATTCCTATTGTGGTTTTATTTCAGCATTTCAAATCGGAATCTGCAGAAATTTGCAAATATAATTTGAGTCCAGTTATAAGCAATGCGGATAATCTGCCTTACTACGATAAATATTTAGAAAGATATAAAAATAAAACGAAATTAAAAATTTTTATAAAAGTCGATACGGGATTAAGCCGAATGGGAGCGAATCCCGAAGAAGTATTGGATTTGGCAAAAAAAGTTTTATCCTACAAAAATTTAATTTTGGAAGGAATAAGCACGCATTATGCCGCCGCGGATATTGACGATTTGAAAAGCAAAGATTTCACAAAAAAGCAGATAAAAATTTTTAATAATGTTATAAATAATTTGAAATCGAATAAAATAAAATTAAATACGATTCATAGCGCAAACTCTTCGGCAATTCTATCCTACAAAAAAACTATTTTCGATATGGTTCGAGCGGGAATTATTTTATACGGTTATCCTCCGATAAATGCGGAAAAAATGAAAATAAAACCCGTTATGGAATTGAAATCAAAAATCGTTCTTATAAAAAATTTAAAAAAAGGAGAATCCGTTTCTTACGGAATGACTTGGAAAGCGAATAAAGACACAAAAATAGCTTTGATTCCAGTCGGTTATGCGGACGGAATTAATAGAAAATTGTCGAATAATTGGGAAGTGAAAATCAATGATAAATATTATCCTGTTCGCGGAAGAATTTGTATGGATTTGACTATGGTTGAAATATTTAACGATAAAATTAATGTCGAGGACGAGGTTTTGATATTTGGAAACGATAAAAAACTTAACGCCGAAACTATGGCTAAAAAATCCGATACAATTTCGCATGAGATTTTGGTAAATATCGGCGAAAGAGTTAAAAGAATTTATAAAGATTAAATTTGAAAATTTAAAATATAAAAATAAATTAAAAAAGAGGTTAGAACATGAATTTAGAAATAATAGAACAAATAAACGGAAAAATCAATAATTTTATCTGGGGACCAGTTATGCTGGTTTTACTTGTCGGAACGGGAATATTTTTAACAATAAGAGTTCATTTTTTTCAAATAAGCCACATCAAATTATGGATGAAAGGAACTTTTGGATTAATATTCAAAAAACATACCGCGGATGAAAATATTACTCCGTTTCAGGCGGTAAGCACGGCTTTGGCAAGCACGGTTGGAACGGGAAATATTGTCGGAGTTACAACGGCTATCGTTTCGGGAGGAGCGGGCGCTTTATTTTGGATGTGGTTTGCGGCTTTCTTCGGAATGGTTACAAAATATTCGGAGGTTTTGCTTTCGATTAAATATAGAGAGAAAGATTCTAACGGCAAGCATTTCGGCGGACCTATGTATTATTTGAGTAAAGGAGCGAATATGCATTGGCTTGGAATCATATTTGCAATTTTGTCGACTTTGGCATGTTTTGGAATAGGAAATTTGACTCAAATTAACGCGATGGCAAATGTGGTTAATCAAAATTTCAATATTCCAACGATATATACGGGAATAGTTGTCACAATAGTAGTGGGAATCGTAATAGTCGGCGGAATTAAAAGAGTCGGAGCTTTTGCGGAAAAATGCGTTCCCATAATGTGCTTATTTTATATAATAGTGGGACTTATAATAATATTTCTTAATCTCGATAAAATTCCGTCAATTTTTAAATTAATATTTTCGGAAGCGTTTTCTTTAAAACAAGTCGGCGCTGGTTTCATGGGCTATACGATAACTATCGGGATGCGATACGGTTTTGCAAGAGGAATTTTTTCAAACGAAGCTGGAATGGGTTCTGCTCCTATGGCTCATGCTTCGTCAAATAGTAAAAATCCAATCGAGCAGGGACTCTGGGGAATATTTGAAGTTTTTGTAGATACTTTTTTGGTATGTTCGATAACGGGAATAATAGCGATTATGAATTTAGATTTGATTAATAAAGGACTAAACGGCGCTCCGTTCATTTCGGAAGCTTTCAGAATTTGTTTTCCCGGAAATTTCGGCTCAATAGGATTGGCTGTAGCGTTATTTCTTTTTTCTTTTACTACTCTTGTCGGATGGTCGCATTACGGAGTCGTGAGTTTAGGATATTTAACTAACAATAATAAAATAGGAGAGTTTTTATATAAGATAATATTTTTGATAGTTATTATAATCGGTTCGGTTAGCGAGCTTCAATTAGTATGGAATATTGCCGACACTTTAAACGGTTTAATGGCTATACCGAATTTGATAGGACTTTTAATACTCTCTCCAATAGTTGCAAAAACTACGAAAGAATATTTGAAAAATCCAAATTCCGTTGAGATGAAAGATTAGAATTTTTTAGTTTATTGTATAATTTATTTATTATCGAACAATCAATTATAT
>NZ_JBNMIZ010000117.1:0-8104 GCF_050873525.1 Brachyspira sp.
ACTTTAGACGAATTGAAGAAAAATAAATTACTCACTTGGATGAAATTTTTTACAACAAAAAATTTAAAATCTATAGAAAAGGAATTAAAGGAGGCAAACCCGATTATGACTAAAGTTATTGAAGAATACAAACGATTTACTTCTGACGATAAACTTATGCGAGCTTATGATGCTCGAGACGCTTTTTTGGTGGGACAAAAAATAATGCTTGATAGAGAACGCAAAGAAGGAATTAAAGAAGGTATTGAAAAAGGAATAAAAAGAGGGATTAAAAAAGGTATAAAAGAAGGGAAACTTGAAGGTATAATAGAAGGGAAACTTGAAGGTATAATAGAAGGAAAACTTGAAGGCATAAAAGAAAATACTTATACAATAGCCAAAAATCTAAAAAAATCAGGCGCGGATATAAAATTTATCAGCGAAATGACGGGCTTGAGCGTAGATGAAGTCCGAAAACTGCCTATAGACAAATAAAAACGATAATAAAAAATATCAAATTTAATTAAAATTTTTTTTGAATTTTTTTTAAAAAAAGGCTTGACATTTTTTGCGTTCCATGATAAAATCGTTATTATATGTTTACACTAATTAATAATAACGATTTTAAGTTGATACCAACAGTCAACAGTCAACAGTCAACAGTCAACAGTCAACAGTCAACAGTCAACAGTCAACAGTCAACAGTCAACAGTCAACAGTCAACAGTCAACAGTCAACAGTCAACAGTCAACAGTCAACAGTCAACAGTCAACATGTAAGAATTGTAAACTTTTTCAAAAATTATGCTTTTATAAAGTTGGCAAGATATTGGGATATTTTAATTTATCCTTCAATCAAAATTTGCAAAATAATAAATCGTATATTCGTATGCGGTTGTTATTTGATAAATACTATTTTTAAAAGGAGAAACAAGATGAAGAAAATACTTGTTTTACTACTCGTTATCGCTATGTTTGCAAGCTCATGCGCTGTGCATAGACATACGATAGGAAAGGGACCTCAATCTGGGGTAAAAGCAGATAGCCGACAGTGGTATGCCTTGTGGGGATTAGTTCGTCTCGGTAGTGTCGACACGCTTAAATTAGCGGGAGATAAAACCGACTACGAAATCTACACGAGAGTTAATGGCATAGACTGGCTTATCAATTTCTTCTTGGGTTGGACTACTATCCAAACCAGAACTGTATCGGTTATTAAATAGCCGAATTTTTACGAAGGGATATTATTTATATAATATCCCTTTATTTAATTTAATGATACAAAGGATAATTAATGAAATATTATATAACAATTTTATTTATACTTTTATTTATATTCGCTTGCAATAATAACAACGATAATAAAAACGAAGAAATTATTGACAATATTGAAAACGCGGAAGATTTTGAAGATTTTTTCTCAAATAAAGAAATTATATTTAAAAAATTGGTATTGGGAATAAATAATTCTACCAACGAAAATAAATATCATATAACGAATGTAAACGCCGATTTTTTGCCTCCGATTAATTCCGTTAAATTGTCGGAAGAAGAAAAAAATATCGTAATAGAAAAAACGGGTTATTTCAAAGATTATTTTTATACCGACAGTTTATTTGTGGACGAAAGAATAAAAAGCTCTTGTTTGGTAGGATATATGGAAAGAGAAGAGGGAAAACTGGACGCTTTTATAAACTCTTTAAGAAAAATGAAAGAAGACAAAAGCGTTAAAGATTTGACGGAAGAATATTATACGATAAAAGGAAAAAAGAATATTCAATTCAGAATAAATATAGAAAACTCTTTATACTGGTTTTATGTTATATTCGAGGCTAATAACGGATATTATTTGATTTTGAATTATACTTTTCCAATTTCTTATTTGGAGGATTCGGTTGATAGAATAGCTAATTCTTTAACCTCTATAACTTTTTAGAGATTGTCTTTTATGAATAAAAACTTAAAAAATATATTATTTATAAATATTTTCGTATTATTTATCTTTTATAATTCTTTATTTTCCGAAGAAACTTTGAAAGAAAAAACTTTAAAAGATAAAATGGACTCTCGCATCGAAGAGACAAAATCTAAATGGAGATATAATCCTTTCAGATACGAAACTTTGAAAAGACTTTACGGCTGGCAGGACCCAGACGCTTATATTACGAGATACTGGATAGGCGATATTTTTAATATAGAAGAAATGTATCCGAAATATGAATATCGTTTTGATAAAATGCAGTTTTATCATCAGCCGACTTTGGCTACGGAAATTAATCCGATAGATTTTTTATATAAAGATGTTCATAGATTTAGAATCGGAGTGGGATTTTTGACTCATTTCTTTTTATCGATTTATAAACCGAATTTTGAAATATATTACGGAGAGAGTTTATTTTTCGGAACTTATATGCAAACGGAATTATATTTTGATTATATTTATAACGAGACTTTGAGATTTAGATTTACTCCCGTTCGTCATATTTGCTCACATATAGGCGGAGATATACTGGGCGATTCGGAACTCTACGATAGAAATACAGAAGAATTTAGAGACTCCGCTATGGAACAAATGCATTTTTCACTTCATTATAATTACGGATATTTTACTTTTTACGGCGGATTTTCTTTTGCCATGACGGGCTTTAACGAATCGAATTTTATCAATCTATTTAAAATGTTTTACGGAACGGATTTTAGATTTCCTATCTGGGGCGAGATAAGTTTTATAACTGGATTATATATTGCCGCCGATTACGACAGAATAAATACGATATACAGAAAAGAGAATTTCAAGCAATATAAAATTTTAGACACTTACGACAAATTTTATCCTTACATATCGGTTGGAATAGGATTTGAAATTTATAGATTTACCGTAGGAATGAAATACGAATTTAATCGCTCAAGACATTTATACGCCTACAAAAAGATGGAAAGCAAACTTGGTTTTGAAGCTACTTTGTTCTTTTAATTTTTTTCTCTTCCATATATATATAATTTTTCGCAAACCTCATGTAAAAAGCATGGGGTTTCTATATAGCTTGCTTACGGCATACAGATAATGCGAATTAATACAAAAATGAATAAAATTTTAATTTAAGATTTAACTTTATTAATAGTCGATTGCTTCGGCATTTACAATACCTCGCAATGACAGTTTTTATTTAGCAAGCGTTATTTTTTATTAAAAATTTTTTAATTAAACTTTTAATATTATAAATTATTATTTCAAAATAAAAAATCCCAACAGAAAAATCTATTGGGATAAATATATAATATATACCCGGCAACGTTCTACTCTCCCATAAAGCTACCCTTATAGTACCATTGACGATGAAAGGCTTAACTGCCGTGTTCGGAATGGGAACGGGTGTATCACTTTCTCTATGGTCACCGAAATAATATTAACAAACTAAAAGAGCTATTCTTTGTCAGATATATAAGAGCGCAGATTGTCTCATTCTTTATTATAATTTTCAGATTTTCTTTTTTATCGAATAAATCGAAAGAAGAAAACGATAATATGGTCAAGCCATTGGTCTGATTAGTGCTGCTCAGCTGAATGGGATTTCCCCAATTACACTTGCAGTCTATCGACGTCGTAGTCTCCAACGAAACTCATAGGGAAAATTAATCTTGAAGGAGGCTTCCCACTTAGATGCTTTCAGCGGTTATCCCGTCCATACATAGCTACTCTGCGATGCCTTTGGTAAGACAACAGATACACCAGCGGTATGTTCATTTCGGTCCTCTCGTACTAAAAATGACTCTTCTCAATTTTCCAACGCCCACAACGGATAGGGACCAAACTGTCTCACGACGTTCTGAACCCAGCTCGCGTACCGCTTTAATTGGCGAACAGCCAAACCCTTGGGACCTGCTCCAGCCCCAGGATGCGATGAGCCGACATCGAGGTGCCAAACCTCCCCGTCGATATGAACTCTTGGGGGAGATAAGCCTGTTATCCCCGGAGTACCTTTTGTCCGTTTAGCGATGGCCCTTCCACTCGGGACCACCGGATCACTAAGACCTGCTTTCGCACCTGCTCGAGATGTCTCTCTCGCAGTCAAGCCACCTTATGCCTTTATACTCTACTACCGATTTCTATTCGGTTTGAGGTGACCTTTGCACGCCTCCGTTACTCTTTAGGAGGCGACCGCCCCAGTCAAACTACCCGCCTGGCAATGTCCGATTGCCGGATAACGGCTAATCGTTAGAATCCCATTTTACGAAGGATGGTATTTCAACGATGACTCCACAAAAGCTGGCGCTCTCGCTTCAAAGTCTCCCATCTATTCTACACATCGCAAAACAAAACTCAATGCCAAGTTATAGTAAAGGTTCACGGGGTCTTTCCGTCCTGTTGCGGGTAATCAGCATCTTCACTGATAATTCAATTTCACCGAGTTCTTCCCCGAGACAGTGCCCGGATCGTTACACCATTCGTGCAGGTCGGAACTTACCCGACAAGGAATTTCGCTACCTTAGGACCGTCATAGTTACGGCCGCCGTTTACTGGGGCTTCAATTCAAAGCTTCGCTTACGCTAACCTCTCCTTTTAACCTTCCAGCACTGGGCAGGTGTCAATCCCTATACATCCATTTGCATGTTTGCAGAGATCTGTGTTTTTGTTAAACAGTCGGCCAGGCCTTTTCACTGCGACCCTCCTCCCAATATTGCTACCGAGATTCAGGCGTCTCTTTTTCCGAAGTTACAAGACTAATTTGCAGAGTTCCTTAGGGAAGATTATCTCGAGCGCCTTAGAATATTCATCTCACCCACCTGTGTCGGTTTACGGTACGATTATAATATGCCTAACCTTAGAAATTATTTCTCGACAGCCTAGTTCACGCAACTTCCTGAACCCGAAAGCCCAGTCACTATCCCGTCTCAACCTTAAAGCGACAAGCATTTGACTCGCCACAAGTCTAAACGGTTCGACGAGGACAACCAAAACCTCGCGCACGCAAACAATCTGTGTCATTCCATCGAAACATACTATAGTACAGGAATATTTACCTGTTTCCCATCGACTACGCTTTTCAGCCTCATCTTAGGGGTCGACTAACCCTAGGCAGATTAGCTTTACCTAGGAAACCTTGGGTTTGCGGCGAACGGGTTTCGCACCCGTTTTCTCGTTACTTATGCCTGCATCCTCACTTCTTATACCTCCAGCGCATCTTACAACACGCCTTCAACGGCTTAAAGAACGCTCTCCTACCAATTATAGATTAACTCTATAATTCCCTAGCTTCGGTACTATGTTTGAGCCCCGTTACATTTTCGGCGCAAAAACACTCGACCAGTGAGCTGTTACGCACTCTTTAAAGGAATGGCTGCTTCTAAGCCAACCTCCTGGCTGTTTAAGTATTCTCACATCCTTTCCCACTTAACATAGATTTTGGGACCTTAGCTGAGGATCTGGGCTGTTTCCCTTTTGACAATGACGCTTATCCGCCGCTGTCTAACTGCCATGCTCTTAACTTACGGTATTCGGAGTTTAGTTGGGTTTGGTACTCGGTTAGGAGCCCTAGTCCATTTAGTGCTCTACCCCCGCAAGTAAACGCATAACGCTGCCCCTAAAGACATTTCGGAGAGAACCAGCTATCTCCAAGTTTGATTAGCCTTTCACTCCTACCCACAAGTCATCCCAAGCCTTTTCACGGCCACGGGTTCGCGCCTCCGCTCGATGTTACTCGAGTTTCGCACTGCTCATAGGTAGATCACTTGGCTTCGGGTCGTATAGCATGCAACTAATTCGCCCTATTAAGGCTCGCTTTCACTACGACTACAAGGCTATTACCTCTTAATCTTGCTACATACTATAAGTCGCAGGCTCATTCTACAAAAGGCACGCCATCAGGTCGCTATTATTGCTAATAGGATACCCTCTGACTACTTGTAAGCTTAAGGTTTCAGGTTCTATTTAATAGCCCTCAACGGGAGACTTTTCACCTTTCCCTCACGGTACTCTACGCTATCGGTCACTGGCTAGTATTTTGTCTTGGATAGTGGTCTACCCAGATTCAAACAGGGTTTCACGTGCCCCGCCCTACTCAGGAACGACATAACCTTAACTATATGATTTCGTATAAGGGACTATCACCCACTATGGTTCGCTTTTCCAAAACGATTCTACTATCATACAGATTAAAGTCGAAATATGCAAGTATTTCACATATCGCCCTACAACGCCGCTATAACAAAATCTTGCAACTTGACATTATAACGGTTTGGACTCTTCCCCTTTCGCTCGCCACTACTGAGGGAATCTCAATTTTGATTACTCTTCCTCCAGGTACTTAGATGTTTCAGTTCCCTGGGTGTCGCCTCATACATCTATTTTATTCAATGCATGATGTAAAAGGATTGCTTTTACAGGTTTTCCCATTCGGTTATCTACGGATTATAGAATATTTGCTTCTCCCCGTAGCTTATCGCAGCTTGTCACGACCTTCATCGCCTTCCAGTGCCTAGGCATCCACCTTAAGCCCTTATTTACTTGACCATATTATCCTTTTCTTCTTAAATTCAAATATGCTCTGAATGAGACTTTAGCTAAAAAGCTGTTTCTTCTTATTTCTTTAGTAACTTTCCGCTTATTGTTTCTACTCTAAGACACACAATCTAATTGTGTATTTTAATTATTTAGTGAAGATTTTTTAAATGCCGATTTCCGTTTTATTGGAAAATACTTTCTAAAAAATCTACGCTCTTATATATCTGTCAAAGAACTTCTACCCGACTAAATATTTTTTATTTCTAATCAAGGTTCTTATATTGTAGCATATTTAAAAAATAATGCAATAGCTTTTTTAACAAATATTTAAAAAATTTGCTAATTTTTATTAATTAACAAGCTGAAATAATACATTTAATACAATTTTTAGACTAATTTTTTCAAAAACATTTTTATTTTTCGCTTTTTATTGAAATATTTTAAATTTCATTTTAAAACACTTTCAATAAAAATTAATGCTGTTTTGATAATAAGACTTTTTTATTTTTAAGATTTTAGAAATAAAATTATTCTGTTATAATTAATGTTTATAAAAAATAAAGACAATATTTAAGTAAAAAAACTAAACGACTTTTTTATCCGTATATAAACTTGAAATATTTTATGAATATTAAAATATTTTGCGCATTATAAATAATCTTTAAATAAAGATAAATATTTGTCATTATGAGGATATTTATACACGAAATAATCCAAAATAATAAAATTTCTTTTCTGCGTATTACTTCGACTATAAATAACATAATGACTGATAAAAATCAAAATCTCATAAAAGCGGTATTTTCTATAGAACCTTCCGCTCCGATTGTTTCGTTCAAATTTCCGTTTATTAAAAATATAACTTTATCTATTCCCTCGAATTGAGTGGCGGTATAAACTAATTGGTATATTTGAATCATAGTTCCTTCGTTTCCCAAAGGATTAAATTCAAAGTCTTCGTTAAAATTCAAATAAACTATATCGTCCTCTACAAAAATATCGAGCAGTTCGGTATTTCTTGGAATGCAGCTTATTATATTTTTATTATTTTCATCGTCAGTCGCCCCATTGAGAAGAGTTTTTATCGCTCTTTCGATGGAAACATTATTATTAAACTCTCTATTTCTAAATATTAAAGTTATATCTCCCGTATTTTCGTTATATTCCACTAAATAAATTCCTTCGTCTTTAGATTTGGTTTTTATATTATTAAAATCTCTATTTATTCTATTATTCGCTTTTTGTCTTTTATAATTTGCCACATCGCTAACGGCTTTTTTCATTATTTCTTCTTTATCGTTTCTATTTATTGTATTCGTTATCGGACTTGCTGGCGTATCTCTTTTTATATTTTCTATATTATTATTTCTATTATTTCGGACAATATTATTTGGATTTGGATTAACCATATCGTTAATTACTCTTTCGTAATCCGAAGTTTTTTGGGAATTATTATTAAAAATTGTTTCTTCTATTATATTTTTTCTGTTAATACTATTGTTATTATTATTGTTTGAGTTATTGTTATTATCGATTGGTACAGGGATATTGAAGAAGCCACGTAGATGAGTATTTGAAGAGGTGCTATGTGAGTGACTATGGGAAAGAGATATATGGTTATGAC
>NZ_JBNMIZ010000118.1:0-8094 GCF_050873525.1 Brachyspira sp.
AATAATCAAAAATATTTATTGGAGATAATTTTTATGAGAGAGATAATAAATTTCAACACTAATTGGAAATTTTTTAAAGAATGGAACGACAATATAAAAAAAGAATTTCTTAAAGGCGAAAATATAACTTTGCCTCACACCGTCCATGAAATTCCGATGCATTATTTTGACGAATCGAATACTTGGCTTATTACGGGCTACCAAAATATTTTTAATTACGACAAAGCAAAACTTAAAGATAAAAGAATACTTATAAATTTTGAAGGAGCTATGGCGGCTGCGGAAGTATTTGTAAACGGAAAAAGTTTCGGCGAGCATAAGGGCGGATATTTGCCTTTCATACATGATATTACCGAAGCATTAAAAGACGGAGACAATAATATAACGGTAAAATTGGACAGCAGAGAGCGAGACGATATCCCCCCTTTCGGAAACGAGATAGATTATTTATGCTACGGCGGAATATATAGAGAAGTTCAAATAATAATAACGGATAATATTTCGATAGAAAACGCGATGCTCACGGCTTTATCGAATCAAACTATAACTGGAAAAATCAGAATAAGGAATTCAAAAAAGGAAGCGATAAAAGAAACTCTATATTTTAATTTGTATAACAGAGAATATCTTATAGGAAAAATAAAAAAAGAGATTCAATTAAAAAACGAATTATTTACCGACATAAATATTGATTGGAATATAGAATCCGACAGAATAGAATTATGGGATATAGATAATCCGCGACTTTACAAACTCGATATAAGTTTGGATAATAAAGATTTGGTTTCGTTAAAACTTGGATTTAGAGACATAAAAATAACGGAAAACGGATTTTTCTTAAACGATAAAAGAATAAAATTGAGAGGATTAAACAGACATCAAAGTTTTCCTTATGTCGGCTACGCTATGCCCGAAAGAATTCAGAAAAAAGACGCCGATATTCTAAAATTTGATTTGGGATTAAATATAGCGCGCTCATCTCATTATCCGCCTTCAAGACATTTTTTAGACAGATGCGATGAAATAGGTTTGCTTGTTTTTGAAGAAATCCCGGGATGGCAGTATATAGGAAATAAGGATTGGCAAAAAGTTTCGATTGAAAATGTTAAAGATATGATTGAAAGAGATTTTCATCATGCTTCGATAATTATGTGGGGAGTTAGAATTAACGAGAGTCAGGATAATCATAGCTTTTATAAAGAAACGAATAAAGTCGCTCATAAATTGGATAAAACGCGTCCTACGGGCGGAGTTAGATATATAATCGGAAGCGAATTCCTTGAAGATGTATTTACCGTTAATGATTTTAATTATGATGGAAAAGAATCTCCTCTTAAAGCTCAAAGGTTTGTGACAAAATTAAATAAAAATGTTCCTTATATGATTACCGAATATAACGGACATATGTTCCCTACTAAAATGCAAGACCAGGAGGAAAGATTAGTCGAACATACAAAAAGACATTACGAAGTGGTTAATGCGATTGCGATTGACAATCATATTGCAGGCGGAACGGGATGGTGCGCTTTTGATTATCATACGCATTACGATTTTGGCTCGGGCGACAGAATATGTTATCACGGCGTTTACGATATGTTTAGAAATCCGAAATTTGCGGCAAGCGTTTATTCTTCTCAAATGGATACGGATAAAAAAATAATTTTAGAACCGATAACGATATACGCGAGAGGAGAACGTTCGATTGGAGGAATTACTCCGTTAATGATTTCCACAAACTGCGATTATGTCGAAGTTTATTTTAAAGATATTATGATTGCAAAAGAATATCCCGCTACAAATAAATATCAGGGATTAAAACATCCTCCGATTATTATTAATATTGACCAGAATATTCCTGGCGTAAGTTCTATGGATTGGGAAGATTTAAAAGTAATCGGCTATATAAACGGTAAAGCGGAAATTGAAAGAAATTATTTGAAAAATCCAACTTTCAAAGAATTGGAAATAACGGCGGACGATGAAGAAATATATTCTATAAAAGAAGGTTCCGCTTGGGACTCGACAAGAATAACTGTTAAAGCGGTTGACTCTGCTGGGAATAGACTTCCGTATATCAATGAAGCGATTAATATAGAAGTTAAAGGAGCGGGCGAATTGATAGGAAACGATAATCCCGTGTTGGAAGGCGGATATTATTCTTTTTGGGTAAAAACAAACGATAAGAAAGGCGCTATAAAAATAACTGTTTCAAATAAAAGAGTGGAAAGTAAAATTATAGAGATAAAAGTTAAATAAAAATTATATTATATAAATAAAAACCGCATACGAAATTATTAATCGCATGCGGAAAATAATTTTTATTATTCTAAAACGACTATGGCGTTTGGTTCTTTTATTCTTGGTAAAATCGTCTCCATTATTCTAAAACTATGATTTAAATCTTTCTGTTCCAAATATGCCGTAGCCATATCGACTCCTATAGCCAAATCTATATATTGTGGTTCAGCGCATATTACAGCGGCTTTTTTATCTTTTATAACTGAAACATTAAATAAATTTCCAATCATACTTGAAATTCTTTGAGCTTCAGTCATTCCCGTTCCTTCTTGTATTCTTTGCAAATCAAAATATAAACTTCTGCTTAAACATAAAACGATTTTTCCTACCATTCCCTTTTCCATAATCATATTGATAGCTTTAACTATATCTTTATACGGATTTTCTCCCGCAGCCCAGTCGCTTAATTTTAATTTTTGCGTTCCTTTTGCATTTAAAATTCCTTCCGCTCCTAATAATTCGTTTCCATAAAATATTAATTTGTCTTCTCTATTTGATAAATTTTGAGCAGCCAAAGACACGACAGATAAATCTAAAGGGGTTTTATTTTTTTCATTATTTTCTAAGTCTCTCCACAAAATAGTAAAATCTTCGTATAATTGAGGGAGTTCTACGGATTTTCTTCCAGATGTTTTAACTATACCGTTTTCAAATATTTCCTCTCTGTCATTTTTATCGTATTGAACGCTTATAGCTCCAGCGCCTAAAGGTCCGTAAATATTTAAAAATCTTCTTCCTATTAAAGTTCTACTCGCCGTTTCTATAACGGATTTATCTATATCTTTCCAAAAACTATTTTCAAAAGGCGAACTTTCTCTTGCCAAATAATCCATACCTTGCCTCCTTAAAATTATTTATTTTTCAAACTTCCAACCGTAAGTCCAGATAAGTTGGGTTCTTTTATGCCAAGCTCTTCCATAAGTTCTTTTACTTCCAATTCTCCAGATTCAAAATGTTCGGCTTCTTTAGGGTCCAAATGTCTTAAAAGAGCCATTAATTCTCCGACATGAGCTTTTTCTTCGTCTCTTATGTCGCTTAAAACGGCTTTTGCAACAGGGTCGTCAGTAGCCATAACATGAGCGTCATATAAATAAATCGCTTCCAATTCTCCAGCTATATCCAATCTTATAGCCTGAATTAATTCTTCTTTGTTTACCTTTCTTTGAACATTAGCGTTAAAAGGATTTGCAAAACTTGGCATATATACCTCCAAAGTAAATATTTTCTTATGATAATATACATTACTATATAAATTGAATAAAGTCAATATAAAAATATTTTGACATTTTATACTCGCTTTTATATAATTTAAATAAAAAATTATTAGGCTTAAAAAATGATAAATAAAGAAAATCGTTATTTTTACGGAGCGTTAGAGAATATTCAAAATAAAAATTACGAAAAGGCGATTGAGAATTTGCTTAAAGTAATAGAATTGGATGAAAAAAATTTGGACGCTTATTATAATTTGGCGAGAGTTTATTACGATATAAAATCTTACGATAAGGCTTTGGAAACTTATAATAAGTCGATAGAAATTTATCCGCATGACAGCGAAATTTATTATAATAGAGCGGAAACTTATATTGAATTAAATCGGCTCGAAGACGCTTTGAAAGATTTGGAGAAAGCGATTTCAATAAATAAATCCGACTCGGACGCTTATTATTTGATTTCCATTATATTTAGAAAACAGAAAAAATATAAAAAAGCGATTAAATATTTGAAAAAAGTTTTGGAGACGAACTGCGAAGATTATATTGCTTATTACGATATTTATAAATTATATAATATTTTAATCAAGCATGAGAAAGATGAAATTAAAAAAGAAAAATATTTGACTGTGGCAAATAAGAGTTTGAAAAAATCGGCAGATTTAGGTTATGAGAAAGCGATTAATAAATTGAAGTTGGAAAATGAAAAAACGGATTAATTGATATTTTACTTTTTTATTATACATTGGTTATTTTAATTAAATTATAAACGGAGAAAATTATGCAAAGTTTTATTTTTGATAATCCTACAAAAGTAATATTCGGTAAAGACGCTGAAAATAATATCGCGCCAGAAATAAATAATTTTGGAGCTAAAAAAGTATTTATAGTTTACGGTTCTAAAAGCGTTAAAGAAAGCGGTTTGCTTGAAAAAACGGAAAATATTTTAAAAAAGGCAAATATAGAATATTTTTTATTCGGAGGAGTAAGAGCAAATCCAGTTCTTTCGTATGCGCGAGAAGGAGTTAAAAAAGCGATAGATTTTAAATCGGATTTCATTCTTGCGATAGGAGGCGGAAGCGTAATAGATACGGCAAAAGCAATAGCGCTTGGAGTTGCAAATCCAAATATTGATATATGGTATTTTTGGAGCGGTAAAGAAAAAGTTTCAAAAAGTTATCCCGTAGGATGCATATTGACAATATCTGCGGCGGGAAGCGAAACGAGTATGGGAGCGGTTTTGACTAACGAAGAAACGGCAGAAAAAGTCGGTTTGAATGTAATACAAAATAGACCAAAATTTGCAATTATGAATCCTTGTTTAACTTTCACTTTGCCATATTATCAAATTTCATGCGGAATAGTGGATATTATGATGCATACAATGGACAGATATTTTGGAGATAGCGAAAATAATCAAACTACGGATGCCATAGCCGAAGCGATATTAAGAACGGTAATTAAAAACGGACTTATAGCAATGAAAGATAAAAATAATTATAACGCGATGAGCGAGCTTATGTGGTGCGGAAGTTTATCTCATAATAATTTAACGGGACTTGGAGCGGACAGCGATATGATAGCTCATAAATTCGGACATGAATTAAGCGCTAAATTTGATGTGGCGCATGGAGCGAGTTTGTCGGTTATGTGGGGTTCTTGGGCTAAATATTGTTATAAAGATAAAAAAGAAAGATTTATTCAATATGCAAAAAATGTATGGAATATAGAAGACGAAACGGGGCTAAAAGGAATTGAAAAAACTATAGAATATTTTAAAGAAATAAATATGCCTACGAATTTTACCGAACTTAAAATAGGAATACAAAGCGAAGATATTATAAACGAATTAACCGACAGAGCTACTAAAAACGGAACTTTGGAATTCAAAAAATTTAGAAAATTAAATCGAGAGGATGTTTTTAATATATTTCAAATGTCTAATGTTTAATTGCTATTACTATTTCTTGCAATACATATTAAATATAGTCCGTTGTTTATTACTGCCTCTTCGTTGCAGATTTTAAATCAATTCCCAAAGCAAATAAAAATATAAAACCTATTATTGTAATCGGAACTATTCCCATAATATGATATACCAAAGCGTATGGAGCGGCTATTGATTTGTCTACTCCTATTAAAGAAAGCCCGAAAATTATCGCCCACTCGAAAGGACCTATTCCCGAAGGAGCGGATGGAACGGCAAAACCAAAACCTCCCGCGGCAAATATGAATAAAGCGATTATCGGAGAAGCCTTTATATCGAAAGCGGTTAAAAGAAATCCTATAGTAAATATCTGTCCGATTAAATATAAAGCCGTATATAAAAAAATCAAAAATATATGTTTAATGTCGCTTTTAATTCCTATTCCGTCTATAAAATTGCAGGAAAATTCTATTAATTTAACAGATATTTTTTGAGGCAAAATTCCAAATACTTTATTAAAAACTTTATGAGCGAAAGATTTATTAAAACTCAAAAATACTAAAATTATTATTCCAACTATGGAAATTACAAATAAAAAAACCGCCGCATATAAAACCGTGTCGGGCAAATTTGGTATAAATATTAGCGAAATTGAAAGTATAACAACTCCTGTTATTACATCAAATAATCTTTCTGTGACAACGGACGCGAAAACTGCAGATTTACTAACGCCTTCTTTAGCGCCGAGAATATAAGCTCGAACGACTTCGCCAAGTTTAGCGGGAAGAACATTGCTCGCCATATATCCGATATAAACCGAAGCGATTATTGTTCTTTTTTTTATCGGTTCTTTTAACGGTATAAAACATTCCCATCTTAAAGCCCTGAAAACGATTATAACAACGCTTAAAATCAAAGAAATTATAACATAAGGAATTTTAATATTTTTCACTATTTCTATGGATTCTTTTATATCTATTCCTCTGAAAGCGAAATATAAACATAAAACGCTTACCGCTATTCCAATTATTATTTGAATTATAGTTTTATGATTTTTTTTCATTAAAGATTATTCCATAAATTATATTTTAATTATCTGACAAAATTTTTCATAAGCGAAATAAAATTTTCAAAATCTATTAACATCTTTTTTGCTATATCAACGCTAAATTTTTCCAAAGTTGAAATTCTGCTCGCATTTGAAATTTCTATTTTAGTTCCGTTTACGCAGTCTTCTATAATATTTTTTAATATCGTAGTCAAATCCAAAATGGAATTATATACATTGAGGACAATTTTATTTCCTTCGCCGTCTATTTTTTTTACCATATTTTCTATTAAATCTCTATTTGCGTTCGCTTTATTTTTCGACACAAGCCAAGTTCTAAGTCTTTTGAAATTATCCGATTCTGGACTCAAAGTCGAATCGAACATTTGTATTTCTTCTTTAGAATCATTTAAAGTATAGAAAGCGTCTAAGCCTTGAGAATTCCTTTCTTTGTGGACGAATTCGCAGCCTAAAAACATATCGTTTAACGGCGCTTTATATTCCATATCAAATATTTCGCTAACAAAAGTTTTAATATATTGCAAAGGTTCTATACAAGTAAAAACCTCGCAGTCAAATTCTTCCAACTGCGAATTTTTATCTTCGTTAACATTCGTCAGTTTTAATATTTCTATTCCGCTGAAAGTTTTATTTCTTATATTCGCTATTTTACTGTTTTTTATATCTTTAATTATGCTTTCCATATCGTTTTTTAAATTCTTTGCAAAATCGGTAATATAGTTTACAAATATATTAGTGTCCGAATAGGAAACATGAGGTTTATAAGTAAAATCTTTAAGAAGAAAAATTATTATATCGCTTAATAATTCAGGAGTTTGTAAATATCTTAATCTTGTCAAAAGCGCTTTCATATTTTTATCGGATATTTGGGATAATCCCGCATAGTTGCAAAATATATTTAAAGCTGATATAAGTTCTTTTTTTATTATTATACTGTTTACAGCATCGTCCAATTTAGTCAAATCGTCAACTACTTGAGGATTCGATGTATTTTTAAAATCTGGATTAGCGTTATATACTCCGTCCGCAAACGATGGGCAGAAAGACCTTAAAAACAAAAAGAAATCGAAATTAGATATATTGGCAAAATCTCTAATCAAATTGAAAGTTAAATTTATTTCTTTTCCGTTTTCTCCGCTTAAATAATTTTTGAATTTGAGGAAATTTCCTTTTATTTCTTCAAATACACTATTAGGATTTTTCCCCGCCTTAATTTTTGTAAGCATATATTCTTTATTTAAGGTCGCGTATATTTCTTTTATTTCATTATTAAAAGACACTTCTATCAAATAGTATGAAAACTGTTTTCCATCCCTTACTATAAATTCGTCTTTTAAAGCTGGCAGTAAATGAACTATGATTTTATATATTTCATATATAAATTTTGCGCAATTTGAAGTTATATTTTTTGTCTTTATTTCAACGAACTTGTATTTTTGGGAGGAAATTTTTTTAGCATATTCGTTAATACGCATTTTCTCCACCAATTCTGGCGTTCTTATGTTAAATAAACTGTATTTAATATAGTCAAATAAATTCACGGATATTCCTCTTAACCTATTTTATTAAGCTATATAATACATTAA
>NZ_JBNMIZ010000119.1:0-8003 GCF_050873525.1 Brachyspira sp.
ACCTCAACCTTGCTGCTATTTCCTGATAATTTTGAAAATAAAAAATAGGTTATTTGGTTAATTAATTAAATAAAAAATAAAATATTCGGATTATTATATCTTTTACATTTTACGCTTTGACAAAAATATAAATTATATTATAATAAAATAATCATTAATCATTAAAATTAAGAGAGGTAAATTATGATAAATAAAACTATGAGTATAGGAGAGATAATTCAGATTTTCCCCGACTCTGTTGAAATAATGATGAGTCATGGACTCCATTGCGTTGGCTGTCATGTGGCAAGCTGGGAAAGTTTGGAAGAAGGTTGTCGCGGACATGGAATGGACGATGACAAAATAGAAACTTTAGTGGAAGAGATAAATAATAAATGCGGAAAATAAGTTAACTCCTCTAAATTAAAAAAGCTTTGTAATCGTTTGATTGCAAAGCTTATTTTATATTTTGCTTTATATTATATTCTTTATACTTGCTTATTTATTAACGCCGATAATTTTCTGTTAATCGCATGTTCTTTGCCTTTGTTATTATAGCCTACTTTTTTACTGCTGTATAAAACTTCTTTCATATCTCCGAAAAATCCCAAAGCTTCATCAAATAATTTTGGAGAAAGTTTATTTAAATGCCTCAACCTCGCGATTAAAGTTACAAGTTCCAAACGCATAGCCGATATTTTAGATGTTTTATTTAATGGAATTCTTCTTATTATGTCGGACAAAGTCGCGGTTTCGGACAAATGAGGAAATTTATTTAAGATAATTATATCAATAATGTTTTCTCTCATTTTTCTTAATTCGTTAGCTTCGTTCATTTTTTCGTTTTGATGTTCGCAATATAGATGAATATCCTGCAATCGAGTATTGATAATCGAATTTACTTTTTTTTCTTCGTCTTCCAATATAATTTTGTAAACTTCTATTTCTTTTGAAAGAAGTATTTCGATTTTTGTAAGTTCTTCGTATAAATTAAACATAAAATACCGTCCTTGAATTGTATCTATAAATTAATTATCGATAATTATAAGAATTACTTTACATAATTTTTTTATTACGGAACATGCGACTTTTTATAAAACATGCGTCATTGCGAATGGAGGGAAGCAATCTATAAAATAAAAACGGCTTATACAGTTAAGTATAAACCGTTTATAAAAATCAAAAAGTTCATTATTGTATCAAATTTACTTTTGCAGAGTCCGAAGGCAATTGAGAAGCGTCTTTTACATCCGTATCATTCAAAACTTTTACGCTTCCGTCAACCAATTTTTGATAAATATTATCGTAATCTTCTTGAGTAAAGTTAGTGAATTTTGAAGTTTCCATTGGAAGTCCTATTCCATGAACTTTTGCATCCAAAATCACAGACTGCCCGCCGGGAAAATTACCTTTATAAAATTCGTCTATCGCGTTATAAACCGATTCGCCAATCATTTTCATTGCCGAAGTTATAACGGAAGAAGATTCTCCGCTTTGGTCGACATCGACTCCGATTACAAAACCGTTATTTTGTTCCGCAGCCGCCATTACGGAATTTCCCGCTCCGCCGCCCGCGACAAATATAACCTGAACTCCGTTTCTATACCAAGATGCAGCTTTGGTTTGAATTTCTGGGCTTGGATTAAATCCGCCAAGATAATTATAATCCATTTTAACATTTCTGATTCCGAATTCTTTAGCCGCATAATTTGCGCCTTGAACGAATCCGTATCCGAATCGAACTACCGCTGGAACCGCCATTCCGCCCATAAATCCTAAATTCGTATAGCCTTCTTTAACCGTTCCGTAGCCCGCTAAAAATCCCGCTTGTTCTTCCGCATAGAAAACCGAATAAACATTATTTTCTATTCTGAAGTCCGTATAAGTGCCGTCTTGAGGGCTTCCATCCAAAAGCACAAAATTAACTTCTGGATGAGTATCTTGCGCCTTATATATTGCTGGCTCGAATAAGAATCCCGGAGTTACTACTATTTTCGCTCCCGCCGCAACTGCCAAATCTATCGAGTCGATATAGGCGTCCGTAGTTTTTTCGGTAGGCTGATAATATTTATGCGTTATGTTTTTTTCGTCCGCATACTTTTTCAAACCTTCCCAAGAACCCTGATTAAAAGACCTGTCGTCAATAGTGCCGACATCGGTTATTAAGGCAAGCTCATAACCTTTCTTTGTGTCTCCGCATGATATGGAAAGTATAGATACCGTCAATATCATTACGATTAGCGCTGAAAAATTCTTCATGTTTTTCTCCTTGAACTAAATTTTTTATATTATTTTCTTAAATTAATTCTTATTAAATTAAGAAAGAATAATATCATTGTATTAAATTTACTCTCACTATATCCAATGGTAATTGATTTGCGTCTTTAGCGTCCGTATCTTTCAAAACTTTTACGCTTCCGTCAACCAATTTCTGATAGATAGAATCATAATCGGATTTAGTAAATTTTGTAAATCTTGAAGCTTCCATTGGAAGTCCGATTCCATTAACTTTCGCGTCCAAAACCACAGACTGCCCGCCGGGAAAATTGCCGTTATAAAAATCGTCTATCGCATTATAAACCGATTCGCCAATCATTTTCATTGCCGAAGTTATAACGGTAGGCGAATCTCCGCTTTGGTCGACATCGACTCCAATTACCAAACCGTTATTTTGTTCCGCTGCCGCCATTACGGAATTAGCCGCTGCTCCTGCAGGCGCAAATATAACCTGAACTCCGTTTATAAACCAAGAAGCAGCCGTAGTTTGAACTTCTGGAGTCGGGTCGTAAACTCCTATATATGTATAATCTATTTTAACATCGCCTGATTTCATTCCCAATTCTTTAGCCGCGTAATTTGCTCCTTGAACGAATCCATAGCAGAATCTTATAACCGCAGGCTCAGCCATTCCTCCCATAACTCCTAAATTTGTATAGCCTTCCTTAACTATTCCGTAGCCCGCTAAAAATCCCGCTTCTTCTTCTGCATATAAAACTGAATAAACATTTTTTTCTATTCTAAAATCTGTATAAGTGCCGTCTTGAGGAGTTCCGTCTAAAATAACAAAATTAACTTCTGGATATTCGTCTTGCGCTTTGTAGATTGCTGGTTCAAATAAAAATCCTGGAGTTACGACTAATTTCGCCCCCGCGGCAACCGCCAATAATATAGAATCGATTTTTGAATCCGTATCTTTTGCCGCGGGTTTATAATATTTATAAGTTATATTTTTTTCTTCGGCATATTTTTTCAAACCTTCCCAAGAACCTTGATTAAAAGATTTATCGTCTATACTTCCCATATCGGTTATTAAAGCCAATTCATAGTTGCTCGATTTATTTCCGCATGATAAAGAAAATATTAATATAATAATTGAAATAATCGCTTTTGTAAAGTTTTTCATGTTTTTTCTCCTCGCCAATATTATGGCATTTTTATTTATTAAAAATTAATTATAAACTAATTTTTTAAATTTAGGAATTATCTTTTTTAATAAGCGTTTTTATTGATTCGATAACCAAATCTATAGCTTCTTCTCCCGTATAATCTTTTTTATCGTTTATATTATTTTTTATTCTCTCCTGATTATGAAGAACGAGCATAGCCGCTCCCGTCCGAACATTTTTAGCAGAACCTACTGCAAATAAAGTGGCGGATTCCATCTCCGAAGCCAAAGCTCCCGCCTTTATATAAGAATTCCATTTATATAATAGCTCTTTATCGACTGCCATACTTTCGGGGGCATGTTGTGAATAGAAAGCGTCTTTACATTGAACTATTCCGACATGAGTTTTATTTTTTATATTTTTACTCGCTTCAATCATAGCTTCTAAAACTTCTATATTTGGAATGCATGGAAATTCTTTTGGAATATAATTATCCATAGTTCCGCCAAATTTTATAGCGCCGTTTACTATCACTATATCGCCGGGCAAAACATCCATATTCATTCCTCCGCAAGTGCCGACTCTGATAAAAGTGTCCGCTCCGACTTTAATCAATTCTTCCAAAGCTATTGCCGTAGAAGGTCCGCCAATTCCATGCGAAGTTGCGGAAACTTTTACTCCGTCAATATATCCCGTCCAAGTAGCATATTCTCTGAAATCTGCAATCAATTTTGGATTTTCAAATCTCTTTGCAATTTTTTCGCATCTTTTCGGGTCGCCTGGCATTATAACATATCTTCCTACATCGCCCTTTTTTAATTTGAGATGATGAACGAGATTTTCATTTTCTTCATAATAGGCTTTAGGATATTCAATCATAATAATTCCTTTTTAATCTTTTTAATTTTTAGATAATTTCAACTTTTATTATCCAACAAAACTATAGATTCCAACGCCGTTAATATCATATTTTCTATATCGCTCGAATAATTCAAATGAGTTCCAAGTCTTTCAATCATAGTATTTTCAACTATATGCATTATCGCTCCCGCTCGAACTTTTCTAATTTCCGCGCATGAAAATAAAGCGGCGCATTCCATTTCGGAAGCAATCGCTCCGCATAAAGTATAGTATTTCAAATTATTTTCAAATTTTTCTCTAAAAAAAGAATTTTGAGGTTCAAGTTCTCCGTAAAAACAATCTTTGCTATGAACGACTCCTATATGATAATTATAATTTTTTTCTTTTGCCGCGTCTCGTAATGCAAAAATTATATCCGTATTTGCAACCGCAGGATATTCAAACGGGATATATTCTTTTGAAGTTCCTTCGTCTTTTATTGCCGCTTGAGCTATAGCCAAATCTCCCGATTTAACTTTTAAACTTAATCCTCCAGCAGTGCCGACTCTGATAAAAGTATCCGCTCCGATTTTTATTAATTCTTCCATCGCTATTGAAGCGGAAGGTCCTCCGATTCCTGTAGAAGTTATTGAAATTGGAATATTTTTATATTTTCCAGTAACCGTAACATATTCTCTATAATCGGCTTTCAAAATCGGTTCGTCTAAATATTTCGCTATGAAACCTACTCTTTTCGGGTCGCCCGGTAAAAGGACATATCTTGCCACATCGCCTTTTTTTAATTTAATATGATATTGAAGAAGTCCTTTTTTATCCGCTTCCTTATCGTAAAAAGCGCCTTTATATTTAGATTCCGTTTCCATAAAATTTTAATCCCGTTTTATAATTAATTTTCTTTAACCGATTTCATTATCGCAATTCCGCTGCTCGTTCCCAATCTGTTTGCTCCCGCGTTTATCATTTTTATAGCGTCTTCGTAAGTTTTTATTCCGCCCGAAGCCTTGACTCCCATTTTATCACCAACCGTTTTTCTCATAAGCTCGACATCATGCTCGGTAGCTCCTCCTGTAGAAAATCCCGTTGAAGTTTTTACAAAATCCGCTCCGTATTCTTTAGCGATTTTACAAGCCAATATTTTTTCTTTATCGTCCAAAAGGCAAGTTTCAATTATCACTTTAAGAACGGACGCCTTGCAAGCCTCTCGAACTTTTTTTATATCTCTTTCAAATAAATCTATCTTACCGCTTTTTAAGAGTCCTATATTGATAACCATATCTATTTCTTCGGCTCCGCTATCGACTGCGAATTTAGCCTCGTAAGCCTTCGCCTCTTTTATCATAGCTCCCAAAGGAAACCCGACAACCGAACAGACTTTAACATCCGAATGGAGTAAAAAATTATAAGCGACATTGACATAAGCCGAATTCACACAAACGGAATAAAAATTATATTCTTTCGCTTCGATGCATAATTTTCTTATATCGTCTATGGAAGCTTCTGGTTTTAAAATCGTATGGTCTATTAATTGATTTATATTTTGCATTTTATACCTCTGATAATAGTATTATATAAAAGATTATATTATTGTCAAATTTCATTATGATAAATAATTTTAAAGTGTTGACATTTTTTTTATATATGTTATCATTTAATAACTAATTTGGGGGCCAGTAGCTCAGTCGGTTAGAGCAGATGACTCATAATCATCGGGTCCGGGGTTCAAGTCCCTGCTGGCCCAAATAAACCTCCTCATTAATAATATAATTTTTGTGTGGGCCAGTAGCTCAGTTGGTAGAGCAGATGACTCTTAATCATCAGGTCCCGGGTTCGAACCCCTGCTGGCTCAAATATTTCGGCAAATAAAATTAAGCAATATTTCAACTTGACATAAAAAACAAATCGTTATAAAATATCATAGAATATCTTTACAGTAAATTAATCGGACATAAAGAATGAATTTAAAATATGCGAACGGAAATATAATGAAGTCGAATTCTAAAAATTATTTTGACGAATATTTTACGAAGCCTGAAATCTCCGAACGACTTTACAAAAAAACTTGCGAAATTATTTCTAAATACGAAAACATAAATAAATATACTTGGATAGAGCCGAGCGTTGGAGACGGAAGTTTTTATAAATTGCTTCCAAAAAATAAAATAGGAATAGACATTAAACAAACAAAATACGACACGATATTAACCGATTATTTAAATTACGAACTTCCAGAAAAACCTTTAATAGTCATAGGAAATCCTCCGTTTGGACATAGAGGAGTTTTGGCTTTGAAATTTATAGAACATTCCGAAAAAGCGGAATTTGTGGCTTTTATACTTCCAATGTTTTTTCAAAGTTTGGGAAAAGGTTCGATAAGGTATCGAGTAAAAAATTTCAATTTATTATACGAAGAAGTTTTGCCTGAAAATTCTTTTTATATAGGAAATAAAGAAAAAGATATAAAATGCTGTTTTCAAATATGGAGCAAAAATTATAACAATTTAAAAAAAGAATTCTGCTGGTATAATCAAAAAGAAAAAGCCGAACCGTTTAATAATTTGCTTAAAGTTGTGACGGTTTCTTTGGCGAAAAATAGAGAATGCGGGAAAGAATGGATTTTTAATAAAAAAGCGAATTATTATTTATCTTCAACATTTTTCAAAGATAATAATGTGGTTAAAGATTTTGATTCGGTAAAATATAAAAGCGGAATAGCAATTATTTATACTACTCAAAATAGCGGAACGATAAAAAAATTAGACGCTTTATTTAAAACCGCAGATTGGAATAAATATTCGAGCATAGCGACAAACGGATGCAGACATATTGGCAAATCTCATATTTATAAATTATTGGAAGATAAAGGATTTGAAAATGAATATAAATGAAATATTAAAAAATATAATCGAAGACAAATATAATGAAATACGCTCTTCAAAAGATAACGAAGGTATTTTTTCTAAAATAGATTATTTTGAAGGAAACGCTATTGGGCAAATAGGCGAAGAATTTGTAAAAGCTATTTTTAAAAAAGAAAATATAGCGATAGATAATAAACAAAAAGTAATTCATGATGAATACGATATTTTATCAAACGGAATTAAAATTGAAATAAAAACTGCAAGAAAGGGATTAAAGAATAACGGTTTTCAATTTAACGGAATAAATCCCTCTTACAATAACGACTATATTATAGTGATTGGGCTAACCCATCAAAACGCTTATTATTTAATAATAAAAGATAAAATTTCTTACAATCATAAAAAGAGAAGATATTTTTTGAAAGTAAATGGAAAAGATAGACAACTTGTGGCAATGAACCCTGGCAATTCTGTCAATTATAAATTAACTTTGCGATTATCCGATTTAAAACCTATCGATACTTTTGTGGAAGAATTAAAAGAGAATTTATTATTTTAAAATCATAAATGATAAAAAATACATTGCAAACTGAATGTGGAGAAAAATGAAAATTTTAAAGTATAAAAAGTGGAACGGATATTAATATAATTTTAAAATATACATGCTAACTATTCAATAAATTTGCATAATGTAAACTCTAACAAATTTATATAACATTTATCAAATTGCATTCCGAAAAATATGATAACGGTTGATTTTTATAAATTTATAATTAAAGTTGGATATAAATCCAAAAAAGTAATTGACGAATTTAAATATTTTGTTATTATAGTTATGTAGATTAAAAATATTTTATTAGAGGATATAATAAATGATTTTTGCAAATACTATACTATACTATACTATACTATACTATAC
>NZ_JBNMIZ010000120.1:0-8002 GCF_050873525.1 Brachyspira sp.
ATATGAAACTGTTTAGAAATTTATTTAATTTATTTAAAATTTTTATTATATTTTTTGCAATATTTTTTTGCATCTATTTATTTAAAATAGTCGATGTGAATGTTTTGCTTAAAGATTTCAATATAAATTTAGTCGTTAGATTCATTAAAAATTATTTGTATTATATTTTTGTCGTTTCTTCAATAATTTCAATAATCTTTGTTGGAACTTTAAATAAATTGAGAGGATATCTTGCAATCGCTTTAACTATCGGAATTCTATCGCTTATTATAATCTCTTATCCGATTTATGTTTTGATTAGCAAACATGATATTGAATATTTAAAAAACGAAAATACTTTTTTGGATATAAACGAAAAAACATTTACTAAAGTTGACGAATATATAGTAAAGGCAAATAATAAATTACTGGATAACGGATATAAAAACGGAATACTCATAGACACATACGCGGGCAATAAAGTATATTTCGCCGATTATATATATGTTTCAAACGAAGTAATATCTATGTTCGATGTCAAAGAGATTAACGGAACTACATTAGAAAATAAAAATTCCGTTGAAATAAAGAGAGAGTCTATATTTGGTTATTTATCCGACATTTCAAAAAATATCGTTTTCGGATTTAATTTGATTCCATTTTTAAATTTATCGCTAAGGTCTTTTATAGTGGACAATCCGCATATTTATGTGATATTGATTTTATACAGTCAGTTTTTTATTATACTTTTTTCTCTTTATATGCTCGGTTCGGCTTTTTCTTCAAAAAAATATGTATATCATAATATATTAAGCGGTTTTCTTATATATTGTATGTTGCAAATTATTTTTACAATCGCAAACGGACTTATGAGCAATTTAACTTTTTGGAATATAACGGCTTTCATATATTTTGTAGCCGTATTTACGATTATGCTTTCTTTTATTTTTAAGAGGACATTTAAATAGCAATTGGACGGTTTGGAATAAAAAATAAAATGAGTAAAGTTATTAACGAATTTTGTCATATAGATTTGAAAAAAGAAACCGTTGTCACGATAGGGAAATTTGACGGCGTTCATAAAGGACATCAAAAACTTTTAAAATATACGGTTAATTACGCTAAAAAAAATAATCTTATTTCAATAGCGATTTTGATAAAAAAAAGAAATGTGTCGATTTATAATATAGAAGAAAACACAAATTTTATAAAAGAATTGGGAATTGACTATATAATAG
Source organism: Brachyspira sp. (assembly GCF_050873525.1). Classification (GTDB taxonomy): domain Bacteria; phylum Spirochaetota; class Brachyspiria; order Brachyspirales; family Brachyspiraceae; genus Brachyspira. The sequence continues at coordinate 1,218 of NZ_JBNMIZ010000120.1, forward strand.
TTATTGACTTTTTGCCAGAATTTTATACAATGGAAGCTAAAGAGTTCTTTAATAAATTGATAGAGTATTATCGTATGAAGCATATAGCCGTAGGTTTCGATTTTGCTTTTGGCAGAAACCGAGAAGGTAATAGAGAATTTTTGGATAAATATTCAAAAGAATGCGGTATCGGAGTGAGTATAATTAAATTTCTTAATTATAAAAAAAATCGAATATCGAGTTCATCTATAAGAGATTGTCTTTCAAACGGTAAAATAAAAGACGCTAATAAAATGCTCGGAAGAAAATATACGATTAGCGGAATAATAGTTCATGGAAACGCTTTGGGAAGAAAGATTGGATACCCAACGGCGAATTTGGAAATTCCGAATAATATTTTCATTCCTAAAATGGGAGTTTATAGTTCGCTTGTAAAAATCGGAAACGGCGATAAACTTTATAAGGCGCTTACTTTTATTGGAATAAGCAATATTAATAAAGAGCTTAGAGTGGAAAGTCATATACTTGATTTTTCAAAAATGATATACGGTAAAAAATTAACCGTTATGCTTCTTAAATATGTAAGAGATAATATAAAAGTTAATTCTATAGAAGAAGTAAAATTACTGCTAAAAAAAGACGAATACAAAGTCAGAGAATTTTTTAGAAAGGAGAAAAAATGTCTATAACGGCGGAAGAAAAATTAAAAATAATCAAAGAGTTTGGGAAAAACGAAAAGGACACGGGTTCGGTGGAAGTTCAAATAGCGCTTTTGACGAATCGAATAACCTATTTGAAAGGTCATTTTCAAACCCATACGAAAGATAATCATTCGAGAATGGGGCTTCTAAAAATGGTTGCTAAAAGAAGGAAACTTCTTAACTATTTAAGAAAAGTCGATATAGAAGCTTATAAAAATCTTATACAAAAATTGAAATTAAGAAAATAATTTTTAGTATCGTTTCAATATTAAAATTTTATTTAATCGTTTTGGTATTTTGTGTGATTTATTTTAATCGTATAAATGTTTAAAAGGAGTAGACTATAATGGTAACGGTAAAAAGTTCATTTTGCGGAGAAGAATTGATATTAGAAACGGGGCTTTTAGCAAAACAAGCTCATGGCGCGGTAACTTTAAGACTTGGAAATACCACAATATTGGCTACGGTTGTCGCTGCTAAAGAACCGAATTTGGAATCGGATTTTTTCCCTCTAACGGTAAATTATAACGAAAAATATTACGCGGGAGGAAAAATTCCCGGCGGATTTTTGAAAAGAGAAGGCAAACCGAGAGATAAAGAAATATTAATATCTCGAATAATAGACAGACCTTTAAGACCTTTATTTCCAGAAGGTTTTAGAAACGAAGTGCAAGTAATTCCAACGGTTCTTTCAGTCGATTCTGAAATGCCTACGGACGCTTTGGCTTTAATAGCTTCAAGTGCGGCGCTTACTATTTCTTGGATACCTTTCGGAGGACCAATTGCGGCGGTTAGAATAGGATATATTAACGGAGAATATATTATAAATCCTAAAAATAGCGAACTTCTAAAAAGCGATTTGGATATTATTGTAGCTGGAAGCAAAGACGCGATTCTAATGATAGAAGGCGAAGCGAGAGAAGTTTCCGAAGAAGTTTTCATTGGCGCTATAGAACTTGCTCATAAAGAAATGCAAAAATATATTGACATTCAAAACGAAATGGCTAATCTTTGCGGAACTCAAAAGATAGAACAGGAATTATTCGAGTTTGATAAAGATTTGGTTGATATGGTTAATGAATACGGAAGAGAAAAAATAACCGAAGCGAATTATAATCCCGATAAAACAAAACGAAACGAAAGCATGGACAACGCTTTTAAAGAAATAGAAGAATATATTAAAACAAAAACGGAAGACGAAAAATTAATCGCTCAAGTTAAAGGAATTTGTCATTCTATAGAAGAGGAAATTGTCAGAGAAGCGATAGTCGAAAAAGGAATGCGCCCAGACGGAAGAGCTTTGGATGAAATAAGACCGATTGACACTATGGTTAATTTGATTCCGAGAGTTCATGGTTCGGGTTTATTCACACGCGGACAAACTCAATGTTTATCGATAGTCACTTTGGGAAGCGAAAAAGATTCTCAATTAATGGACGATATTTACGGAAAAGAAAATAAAACTTTTATGCTTCATTATAATTTTCCGCCTTTTTCGGTTGGAGAAGTCGGAAGATACGGAGCGCCGGGCAGAAGAGAAATCGGACATGGAAATTTAGCCGAACGTTCATTTAACGCCGTTTTGCCTTCAAAAGATAAATTCCCATATACGATAAGAGTAGTCGCCGAAATACTGGAAAGTAACGGTTCTTCTTCTATGGCTACGATTTGCGCGTCCACAATGTCTCTACTATCTGCGGGCGTTCCTCTCAATTCGAGCGTTGCGGGAATCGCTATGGGACTTGCCACATATAAAGACGGCTATAAAATATTAACCGATATTCAAGGCGTGGAAGACCATTTGGGAGATATGGATTTTAAAGTTGCGGGAACTCGAAAAGGAATAACCGCTTTTCAGTTGGATATAAAACTTACGGGAATATCTACTCAAATATTAAAAGAGGCTTTGGAACAGGCTAAAAAAGCGAGATTCTTTATTTTGGATAAAATTGACGCCACAATATCGAATCCAGCCGAAATATCCGATTTTGCTCCTAAATTCAAAATGATTGGAATTAATCCTGAAAAAATTAGAATTTTAATCGGACCTGGCGGAAAAAATATTAAATCCATAATCGATGAAACGGGAAGCGATGTCGAAATACAAGACAGCGGAGTCGTAAATATATTTGCTCCAGACAGTCCTACTTTGGAAAAAACTATAAATTTGATTAATTCTTATGTTAAGGACCCAGAAGTCGGAGAGATATACGAGGGAACGGTTAAAGATATTAAAGAATTCGGAGCTTTTGTGGAAATATTGCCGGGAGTTGAAGGACTTTGCCATATTTCGGAATTGGCTTATAAAAGAGTTATGAATGTGGAAGAGATTCTTAAAATAGGCGATACGGTTAAAGTAAAAATTATAGAAAGCAGAGGTGGCAAATATTCTTTAAGCAGAAAGGCTTTACTTGAAAAACCAGACGATTATACGGAAGAAGAAAATAATAACAGAAGGGATAATAGAGATAAGAAAAACAGACGAGATAATTATAATAAAAGAAGATATTAATAAATTTGACTTTTTATTTAAATAATATACAATATCTACAATAAAAAATTACTTCGCTTATTTAATGATTATTAAAATTTATTATTAATAATTAAAATTAAATAGGCTTTGTCCAAGGAGTTAAAAAATGAAAGAATATGAGATTCTATTTGTGACAGAGATAAACGATTCTCTGCACCAAAAAGCGAAAGAGCATATTAAGGCGATTTTTCACAATTACAATGCCGAAATATTTGACGAATCCGATTACGGCGTCTACACTTTAAGCTATCCGATTCGCAAAGTAAATCAAGGTAAATATTATTATTACCATTTTAGATGCGATGGAAAAAGTTTAGCGGCTATCGAAAAAGAATTGCGTTATGAACTCAGCATATTAAGATTTATAATCGTTCGACTTGACGAAATCGTTGAGAAAAAAGACAGCAAGAAAGCGGCGAGAAGAAAAAGAAGAGCGGAGTTAAGAGAACAACGCAATAGAGAATACAATAGTTATCATTCTAATAACGAAGAAGAGGAATCCTATGGCTACAGATTTAAATAATGTAATGTTGATAGGAAGGCTTACGAAGGACCCAGAGTCAAAATATTTGCCGAGCGGAAGCGCGGTAGTCGAATTTTCAATAGCGAATAATTATTATATGAGCAGTAAAAATTCTACCGAAGTAAATTATTTTGATATTGTTGCTTTCGGGAAAATGGCGGAAACGGTTGCAAAATATCTTACCAAAGGAAAACAAGTTGCAATTAGCGGAACTTTGAGGCAGGATAGATGGCAGGATAAAGACACTAACGCTCCAAGGTCCAAAGTTAGAATAATAATGCAATCGATGCAAATGCTTGGTTCTGCGGGAGGCGGCGTTAATAATATGGACGCCACTTATACTCCAACGGCTCAAAGCGGAGTCGATGTGGATTTGGGCGGTTTTTCGGACGATGACGAAGTGCCGTTTTGATTAGTTAATTTTTTAATATAAAATTTAGGAGAATAAAAATTATGGAATTAGAAAATAACGATTTAGAAAATAAAGAAAATGAAAGCGTTGAAAATAATTTAGAAAATAATGATGTTCAAGATTCCGATATTAGCGAAAATTTTGAAAACAATTCGGAAAATAGCGGAGAAGAGGAAAGATACAGAGGCGGAAGAAGGCATTATTATAGAGATAGAAATTTTGACGAAAAGGATATTAATTTTCAAAATAATCCAAGAAGAAGATATTTCAAAAAGAAAGTTTGTTTTTTCTGCAAGAACGATATAGATATTGTGGATTATAAAGATATGAAACTTTTGAAAAGATATGTCAAGGAAAGCGGAAAAATTGTTCCAAAACGACTAAACGGAACTTGCGCAAAGCATCAAAGAATGGTGACAAAGGCAATAAAGAGGGCGAGAAATATTGCGCTTTTGCCTTATGAAACGAGATATTAATTAATTTAAGCTTCTTATATTAAAAGAGAGTTATTATTAATATAATAGCTCTTTTTTATTTGCATTATTATCGCTATTAAAAATTAAAAATTATTCCAACCTATATAAAACAATAGCGCCGATATTTGCGATTTCTTTTCCTCCGTTTTCTTTTATATATTCCATGTCTTTTGCGTTTCTTTCTTTGCTTAAATTCCATTCGTAAGTTATATCTTTTATTATATATCTTATATCTGGGTTTTGAGAAATTTTTATTTCGTATTGCGGAAAATATACTTCGATTATATCGTTATAAGTGTCTTTTGGCTCGTATAAAAAAGTAATCCAAATTGAATTATCTTTTGCGTCTTCCTTTATAACTTTGGCAATTTCATTTAATACTTTATAATCTCTCGAATATTCAAACATATTCACATATCTGAATAATTCTCCAGTCATAGCGAAAATATTTAACAAAAGAACGATATATATATGAAGAAAGTCTAATATTATTAATTATTTTATTTTGTATTCTATAGAAAAATAAAAATATTGGTGTAAACGATAACGCAAACAAAGAATATAGATACCAAAAAGTTCCCGATTTAGATTTGAATATAATAAAAGACAATATCGTCACAGGAATTGACAATAATAAAATAAAAAACATTTCGCTTAAGCTCTTTTCTTTTTCGTCTATATAATTTTTCTTTATTAACAAAATAATCGCTTTTATAAAACAAAATAAAGAAAATATTACCGAAACGAATAAAAATATTAAACCATAAATATAAGGAGGTTCGCTCAGCCAAAAATGCAAAATAGAATTTAATCTGCTTCCAAAATATGTGGACATTTCATTTGTCGGGTAAAATAAAATCGCATATATTTGAGGAAATGGAAATTTATTTAAACTATCTCTTGTGCTTAATATCATAATCGTATTATTAAAATTATTTTGAATTTCCGTTATTAAATATGGCAAATATAATAAAAACGATATAAATATTCCCAAAGCCCAATATAATAAATATTTTTTGGTATTCTTAAATCTTATTATCAAATAAACTATTAAAGTCGGCGTCATAGAAAAGAAGGTTGCAAAATGCGATTGTCCCATAACGGCGAGTATTGGAAATAAAAATATTGCGGAAAGTTTTTTATTTTTATCGTTATATCCCGCTATATATTTGTAAAGAAGAATATAAAGAATAAAACTTAAAATTAATACCAAACTCGGATTCCAAAAATCGGTGGTGGCTTTTAAAGTGTATCCGTTAAAAAATATAAAAACATAAGCTATAACCGACATGAAAAATCCGAATTTCTTATAAATCCAAAATACAAAAAGAAAAATAATAAATAAAGAAAATATCATATTAATTGCTCGGGCTGTATCCAAATTTTCGCCCGATATTTTATAAAATAAAGTCATTATTATGTAAAAAGCTCCGCCGGGAAGTCTCGCCGTGTTTTCATAGCCAGCTATTGCCGTAGTTCCTATAAATCTCGGTCCCGTTGTCGGCAATTTTCCGCTTTCATAATGTTTGAGCATATCGTAAGTTGCAATCACTTGGTCGTTATGTATATGTCTTTTCGGCAGAGTATAAATATTCAAAAATAAAGACAATATAATCGCTATTATAAAAATCGAAAACAAGATTAAATTTGTTTTGTTTTTGAAATAAGTTTTTAAGTTGTTTGTCATAATTATCCATCCTTTTTCAATGTTATTTAAAATATATAAAGCTTTAATTTTTTACTCTTTTTTGTTTATCGTTTCGGGAAATTTAAATATCGTATATCCGCCAATATTTGTGAGTTCGATTGCATTATTATCATATAAATATTGCATATCTCTATCGCTTCTTTCTTTTCCAAAATTAATCGCCGTTAAATTATCTCTTATTGAATAGATTATTTCGGGTTCTTCGGAAATTTTTATTTCATATTCGGGTAAATATATTGAAAATGTATCTTCAAATTGACGGTTTTGTATTCCGCTAAAATTATTTTCTATTTTTATTTTTCTGCCCGCCGAGTCTTTTTCTATAAATTCCGCGACGCGCTTTAAATTATCATAGTTTCTCGGTTCTTCAAATAATTTATAATATCTCGTTAGCTCTCCAACGAGAGATAAAATATTTAACGACATGACGATATATATATATATATATATATA
>NZ_JBNMIZ010000121.1:0-7952 GCF_050873525.1 Brachyspira sp.
CTATATTATTGAATAAACTAAAAAAATCTAAAATAATTGTTTTTCTTATAATTATATTTTTTATATTTGCTTTGTTTTTTTCTTTATATATGTTTAAGACTTCAAGAGCGTTGAGAGTTCGATATATTGATTTGGAATTTGAAGATTTGCCGAAAAGTTTTGACAATATAAAAGTTGCTTTGGCTTCCGATATTCACTCTGGACTTTATATTCCGACATCCTATATACAAAAAATGTCCGATATGATAATGGCTAATAATCCCGATATTATATTATTTATTGGAGATTATATTTACAGCGCGCCTCGATGGTTTAAATATCATAATAAAAAAAATATTCATAAACTTAACGAAGGAATAAAAACTTTGGAAGCCCCGCTCGGAAAATACGCCGTTATGGGAAATCATGATAATTATGAAAGCAAAATTGATATTTCAAACGCTTTATATTCAAATAATTTTAAAATGCTCGATAATAATATAATATTTATAACCAACGAAATCGGAGAATATATTTCAATTGGCGGAGTCGGAGATTTTATGACGGACGATGTGAAGTTCGATTTGGCTACAAAAAATGTCAAAACAAACGATTTTAATATATTATTGTCGCATGAACCCGCCGCACCTTTGGCTATTGCAAAAAAAGAAGGCTATAACGAATTGATAGATTTTTTCGTTTGCGGACATACTCATGGCATGCAAATAAGTTTTGTTCCTATGCCTTTGATAGAAAGATTAAATAAAAATAGAGATTATCCTTTAACGACTATTTATGGAAACATGAAAAGCGATAAAACAAAAATATATGTTTCTTCAGGAGTTGGAGTAGTTTTGCTTCCGTTTAGATTATTTGCTTATCCAGAGGTAGTTATTGCAACTTTGAAGAGTAAGAAATAATTAACTATTCGTATTAGTATAAACAGTCCGAATAAAGTGGTTTCAACTTCTTTAATATTCGCCATAGTCAGTTTTTGGAGATTGAGATTTTATAATAAGTATGTTAATATATGGATTAATTTCCAGTAATGGGACGAAAACATAAGACATAAAATAGATATACGATTTTGCTGATATAATATATAATAGAAATTAACAAATCGGAATTTGATGGAGGAATTAAGAATGGAGTGGAATTCACAATTATATGATAATAAACACGACTTTGTAGCTGAATATGGAAAAGGATTGTTAGAGTTTATTCCTGATAATAAAGAACAGACTATATTAGATTTAGGATGCGGAACAGGTGTGTTGACTGCGCAATTAAGGGATTATGGAAGCAAAGTTATAGGCGTTGATAGTTCCGAAAATATGATTGATAAGGCAAAAAAACAGTTTGGCAATATAGAATTTATGGTATGCGATGCACTTGATTTACCTTTTGAGAATGAATTTGATGTTGTTTTTTCCAATGCGGTATTTCATTGGATAAGTGATCATGATGCACTGTTAAGTAATGTTAAAAAAGTATTGAAATCACATGGATTATTGGTATGCGAGTTTGGGGCAAATGGTAATATTTCAACTATTGAAAATGCATTTGTGAAAGTTTACAGTGGCTTAGGATATGAGTATGCACCTAAATTCAATTTTCCAACATCTGAAAGCTTTGGTAAATTGTTAGAAAAAAAGGGGGTTGTAATTTATAAGGTTTATGATTATGACAGACCGACACCATTAAAGAACGCTGAACAAGGATTGGCTAATTGGATAAAACAGTTTTTTGCTTCTGAATTATCGGTGATGTCTGATGATATGCAAGATACGGTTATAAAAAAGGTAGAAGGATTAACAAGAGAGAGTCTATGGAATGGAAAGGAATGGATTGCTGATTATCGGAGATTAAGAGCAATAGCACATCTATAACTTCCAGTTTAACGAAGCAATGGATATGAAAATTCGAGAAGTGAATGAGAATAAAAAGCAGTTTATATCATTATTGTTATTAGCAGATGAACAGGAGAGCATGGTTGATCGCTATCTTGAAAAAGGAACTATGTATGTGCTTGAAGACAATGATGTAAAAGCTGAATGTGTTGTCACCGCTGAAGGTAACGGAATACTTGAAATTAAGAATATTGCAGTTGATCCGAAATATCATGGAATGGGATATGGCAAAATGCTGATTGATTTTCTTGCCAATAAATATGCAAAAGAATATTCTATTTTGCAAGTTGGAACTGGTGATAGTCCACTGACAATACCATTTTATGAAAAATGTGGATTTGTTCGTTCTCACAAGATTCCAAATTTCTTTACAGACAATTATAACAACCCAATCTATGAGGGCGGAGTACAGTTAATAGATATGATATATTTGCAAAGGCGTTTATAACTTCCAGTTTGTAGAGCTAATGAGATAAGTATAAGTATAAAGGTGAGAGTAGTAACTTCCACTTTTTACAATAGAGGAAGCTATAAGTAAATTATGGCAAAAAATCAACTAAAAAATGTCCGCTTTTATCCGTATTAAATATATAAACTAATTCCCCGTAAGGGGCAAAAACATAGACATAAAATAGATATACGATTTTGCTGATATAATGTATAATAGAAATTAACAAATCGGAAGTTGGAGGAAAAAGCATTATGGAAAAAAACGTGAAGAAATATTCAAAAGTCTATAGAACTGCTTTAGAGGTAAACAAATTCGCAAATATTGATATAAAAGTCAAGTCTTTCGAGAATAGGTTACAGCAGATGTATAATTCGCAAACATATACAGTGCATAATATTTATCCCACAATGGATGTTGCAAAAATCTATGCCGTTATTGCTATGTGCTTGGAATTGAAGCAGAACGATTATTCTGATAACGAAATTATAGATATTGTAAACAGCGGATTTGCGAAGCTGAGAAAAGCGTTTATTTTGTTGGAAAAGATTATAGACAGTCTGCCTTTTGCCTATGCAATTGCAAAGAAATGGAATGTTTCAGACCACAAAAACAGAGTGAAGGACTGCAGTATTGCATACGATTATTTCAAGGTATCTGACGGCAAGATTGAATACTGCATTTCAAAATGTATGTATGTTGAAATGTTTGAGCATTATGGCATACGCAGTTTGTGTAAAATATTCTGCATGACGGATGAAACTGCTTATTCTAATTTAACAAAACATGTGGAGTTTGTTCGTCATTCCGATTTGTCGAGCGGAAATTGCTGTCACGATGAAGTGATTGATAAAAAATATATGAGAAAGTAAAATTCTAAATTATAGAGTTGATAAAATTGAAATTTAAGAGAAAAAAATGCAACTTTGAAGAGTAAAAAATAATTGAAATAATTAATAAAGCGAATTTTTAATTTACCGAAAATTTAAAAAATGAAAATTATGGAGTAATAATATGATTCGTTCTTTATGGACAGCGGCAAGCGGTATGAACGGCATGCAATTCAAAACCGACACAATCGCCAACAACCTTGCAAATGTCAATACAATAGGATTCAAAAAAGTTAGAGCGGACTTTGAAGATTTAATATATCAAAATTTAAAAATGCAGGGAACTCCCGCAACCGAAGATACGGTAACTCCCGTAGGACTTCAAACGGGACTCGGAGTTAAAAGCGCCGCAACTCAAAAAATGTTCGACCAGGGTTCGCTTCAGGCAACGGGAAATAAATTGGATGTCGCTTTGGAAGGAGAAGGTTTCTTTCAAGTATTGATGCCAGACGGAACGGTTTCATATACGAGAGACGGTTCATTTAAAGTCGATTCAAACGGACAGCTTGTAACATCAAACGGTTATAGATTAGTTCCAGAAATAATTTTTCCTCAAAATTTCCTGCTTGAAAAAATCAATATATCGAGAGAAGGCGTAGTTTCCGTTACGATTGGAGACGAAAACGAACCAGTGGAATTGGGAAATATAACCTTGCATAGATTTATAAATCAGGCGGGGCTTCTTTCAATAGGCGACAATTTATATAAAGAAACTATAGCGAGCGGACCGGCTTTCGAGGGCGAGGCGGGAGCTAACGGTTTTCCGAGAATTCATCAAGGTTTTGTGGAAATGTCGAATGTTAAAGTGGTTGACGAAATGGTTGATATGATTGTGGCGCAAAGAGCATACGAAATGAATTCAAAAGCCGTTCAAACGAGCGACAATTTGCTTGCAACTGTCGTTAATCTAAAAAGATAAATAATTAAAAGTATAAATTAAAAAAGAAAAGAGATATTTTTAAAATACCTCTTTTCTGTATATTTTTCCATAAGAAATTTGGTCTCTAACATAAAGCAAATTCAACATTCTATATTCTTTCTTAATATTTTTCGCGTAAAGTTCGCCTTTTTTATCATAATCATGTCCTGCGTTATAATATCTGAGAGCATTTTCAATATTGTCTTCAAATAATCCAAGAAGTTTATTGATAAATCTGACGCCGAGAATTATATTTTCTCTTTTATCATATCTGCTTAATTTCGGGTCAACATCTCTATTTGCAATCGGAGTTATTTGACAATATCCGAAAGCGTTTTTTCTCGATAGTGCCGTAGGATTAAAATCGCTTTCAATTTTAATCAACGAAATCATTAAAAGCGGGTCGACATTATATTGCAAACAAATATCGAAAATATCTTTTATGAGCCAAAAATCCTGATTATAATGTTTGGCGACATTTCCTATAAGAACTGCCCAATCGTCCGATGAAGAATAATCTCCGATATTAACGACATGCGTTTCTAAACTGAAATCTCCGACTAAAAGCATTATTAATATAACAACCCTTTTCATAAAACTACCCCCTGTTATATAAATTATTTTATTTTTTAAATGTTGTATTTTATTAGATAATAAATAAAACGAATTTATTGAATACTTAAATTATACAATAATTGAAATAATAAAGCAATAAAAAAATTCGTTCAAGTAAACATAATATTTAAATAAAATTTATTAACAAAATAGTTAAATTTTTTATATTTTATCTATTGACATTATTTTATTAGATAATATAATTTTGCATAAATTAAAAAATACTCAATGAGGGAGTAGTTGACGCATATTTGCGTGGCGAAGTCAACAATCGCAGCCCTTGAAAAGCAGGGTTTGGCAAGCCTTAATTAATGAGACTCGGGTATAAATAAATTTGTAAATCAAAATTTGCAGGCTTATTTATATTTTGAGTCTTTTTTATTTATAAAACAGTTTAATTTAATAAATGGAGAAAATTTTATGAACGATTTTTTAGGAACAAAAGAAGATATTTTAAACAAACTTAATATTAATCCAAAAATCGGGCTTACCGAAGAAGATAAAAAATTGAGTTTGGAAAAATACGGGAAAAACAGTTTCACGAAAGAAAAAGGAATTTCATTATTTGGAAAAATATTGGAATCTCTTTCAGAACCTATGATATTAATGCTTATATTCGCGGGCTTAATTGCTATTGGAGTAAATACGGTTAATTATTTAAACGGCGGACATTTCGATATTTTGGAATGCGTTGGAATATTTATCGCCATATCGTTATCGGTAACTATCACAATCGTAATGGAAGGAAAAAGCGCAAAGGCATTCGAGGCTTTAAATAGCATAAACGAAGATATAAGAGTAAAAGTTATAAGAAACGGGAATTTGGAAATAATCAATCAAAAAGATTTGCTTGTCGGAGATATAGCTTTTATCGAAACTGGAAATAAACTTCCAGCGGACGGCAGACTCCTTGAAAGCGTTTCTTTGAGTATAGACGAATCTGCTCTTACGGGAGAAAGCGAAGCGGTTGAAAAAGACTTCGATGCGATATTTACCGATGAAAAAACTCCAGTAGCCGAAAGAATAAATATGGCTTATTCGGGTTCTTTTGTGACAACGGGAAACGGAAAAATGGTAATAACTTCCGTTGGCGATGGCACGGAGTTTGGGAAAATCGCTCGAGAATTATCTTCTACTAAAAAAACTTCGACTCCGTTGCAGGAGAAACTTGCTGAGTTGGGAAAAAAAATAGCTTTGATTGGAATAATTGCAGCTGCTATAGTTTTTATCATTCAAGTAGTAAATTTTATCAGAATTGGCGAGGCTAATTTTCAAAATATATCCGAAGCTTTTATTACGAGCATAGTTTTAATTGTGGCTTCCGTTCCAGAAGGTTTGCCAACGATTGTCGCCGTCTCTCTTTCAATCAATATTATCAAAATGGCTAAACAAAACGCTTTAGTAAAAAAAATGGTTGCCTGCGAAACTATAGGAAGCGTAAATGTTATATGTTCCGATAAAACGGGAACTCTAACCGAAAATAAAATGACTTTAAATAAATTATATTTAAACGGAGAATATATAGAACCAGAAAATATAAAGAATGAAAAAATAATAGAAAACTTTTGCATCAATTCCACTGCTGATATTAATTATAAAGAAAATGAAATTAAATTTTTGGGAAATCCTACGGAATGCGCTTTATTGGTTGGAGCGAAAAAATCTGGTTTTGATTATAAAGAAATAAGAGAAAAATCAAAAACGATATTCGAATATCCTTTTTCTTCCGAAACAAAAAATATGACAACGGTTGCCGAAATTAACGGAGAATATTTGGTATTAACAAAAGGAAGCCCCGAAAAAATAATTTCTATGTGCGATATAAACGAAGAAGAAAAAAAAGATATAGAAAAAGCGATTGAAAAATTTCAAGACGAAGCAAAAAGAGTTATCGCTTTCGCTCATAAAACGGTTTCCTCTTCGGTTGAAAACGAGAGAAAAGAACTTGAAAGAGATTTGATATATGACGGTTTTGTCGCAATATCGGACCCAGTGAGAAAAGAAGTTTATGACGCGGTTAATCAATGCAGAAGCGCGGGAATAAATATAAAAATGCTCACGGGAGACAATATCGTAACGGCGAAAGCGATTGCAAGAGAATTAAAAATGCTGAACGAAAATAGTTTGATTTTTGAAGCGAAAAATATAGAAGCTATGAACGATGAAGAACTTAAAAATAATATCGATAAAATATCCGTTATAGCGAGAAGCACGCCTACAATAAAAATGCGAGTCGTTAATATGATAAAAAGCATGGGAAATGTAGTCGCGGTGACGGGAGATGGAATAAACGATGCTCCAGCGATAAAAAATGCGGATGTCGGAGTGGCGATGGGAATAACGGGAACGGAAGTTTCAAAAGAGGCAAGCGATATAGTTTTACTTGACGATTCTTTTGCCACAATAGTTAAAGCGGTTCAATGGGGAAGAGGAATATACGATAACTTTCAAAGATTTATTCAATTTCAGCTTACGGTTAATTTCGCTTCGGTTATTGTAGTTTTACTTTCTACATTGTCTGGGCTTAAAGCTCCTTTCACGGCGATACAATTATTATGGATAAATATAATCATGGACGGACCGCCAGCTATAGCTTTGGGACTCGAACCTATAAGAGGCGATTTGATGAATAGAAAGCCGACAAAAAGAAACGCAAATATTGTCACAAAAACTATGCTAAAAAAAATAATATATTCTGGAACGATTATGATTATATTATTTATGATTCAAAGCAAATTAAATATTTTGGGAGTAAATGATAAAGAAAAATCTACGGTTTTATTCGCTATGTTCGTTATGTTTCAAATATTCAATTCTTTCAATAGCAGAGAATTGGGACGCGACAGCATATTTAAACATTTTTTAGACAATAAATTAATGCTTTTATCTATGCTCGCAACTTTTATATTGCAGATTCTTGCCGTTCAATACGCGGGAGGATTTTTCAATACTATTCCGTTGAATTTTAATACTTGGTTAAAAATTATAGGAATGTCTTTTATCGTTATAATCGCGGCAGAAGTATTTAAAATATTTGAAAGATTGATTAAGAAATGATAATGTTAATTTTTATTATCAAAAAAATCGGAAATTTCGTTTGATAGATTTTCCATAAATAATATTCTTTTATTTACGGTATTTACGAAATAATTATAAAATACGACTGAAGGAATTGCGATTATAAGCCCAGC
>NZ_JBNMIZ010000122.1:0-7864 GCF_050873525.1 Brachyspira sp.
AATCTAAAAGTCGATAAATAGAAAGTAATAATTGTTATTTGATTAAGTTATTTGTTTTTTGAGAATTTAATAAAAATTGTAAAGTAGATAACAACAGGCTTTCGCTATGCGTCCCTTTTGGAAGCCCATTGCTATTAAGAAGTGGATTGCCACGACTTCTTACGAAGTCTCGCACACTCTGTGTGCCTAACGGCAATGACGCTTTAGGACGGTTTAATTAAATTTATAAAAAAATATTTGACTTTTCAAAAATAATTGTTATCATATGTATAGAAAATTTAAAAAAAAGTCGATAGGCGAAAGAAATAGCCAAACGGCGAGGAGAATTTCATGACAATAATTAATGCAGTTAAAAAGGAAAGGAAAGGAAAGGAAAGGAAAGGAAAGGAAAGGAAAGGAAAGGAAAGGAAAGGAAAGGAAAGGAAAGGAAAGGGCTTATTATATCTAATAGCCATTGCGGTTTTAATTTCAATAGTGTTCATTGCATGTAAAAAGAAACCAACGGGAATGAACGACTTTGAAACCGATATTATAGACATTTCCCAAGATACAATCGATAAAAACAACCCAACGGCAGATAAAACAGGCGGTTCAGCAGGTAATAATGGTAATACACTTACAGACGAAGAAATAAAGAAGTTAGGAGATAATATAAGTTCTTACAATTTTAGAGGATATTATTTTGAATCCGAAGACGGAAAAGTTAAGGCTCAAGTTGTAAGAATGGGCGATGGCTCTGGCAGTATTATTAACGCTTTAAAGCTTAAAACAGAAACGGATAGTCGAACTTACGAACTTCCAAGCGCTAGAAACGCTAATAATACGAGTGCTGGTTATCGTGTTTTTGAATGTCCGCTTCTTACCAACAGAAATGTTAGAACAGAAGCCACATTTTATAACGGCGGTAAATTAACTTTAAAACTTCAAAATAGCGCAGGAACAAGTTATACGCTAACGCTTGCATTAAAAGGTAAATTTTTAGATAGTTCAGATGATAGTAAAACAATAGATAAGATAGGATAAGGAAAAAGTTAATTAGACAATATATAAAAAGTTTGCTTTATCATAGGAGGATGTCGAAACGGCGTCCTCTTTTTTTGTAGTATAAGCAATACAAATAAAATAGATTGCCTCGTTTTATTTTGTTCTACTTAAATATTAAATAATCATAAAAATAAAAAGGCTCGCATATAATCAAATATGCAAGCCTAAAACTTCAAAAGATTATCTTTATTTTATCTTTTTTTAGAAGTAGTTTTTTTCTTTGAAGTCGTTTTTTTAACCGTAGATTTTTTAGCCGCGGATTTTACCGTTTTACTCGCTTTTTTCACAGCTTTCTTTATATCTTTAGAGGCTTTTTTAACCGCTTTATTCACGGTTTTTTTGACGCTTTTCTTTAACTCATTTTTTTGATTTATAACGCCTTGAGCAGCCGCAAGTCTCGCAATAGGAACTCTATAAGGAGAACAGCTTACATAATTCAAACCTATATTATGGCAGAACATAACGGTCGCAGGGTCGCCTCCATGCTCTCCGCATATTCCTATTGTAAGTTTTTTATTTGTAGCTCTTCCTTTACTTACCCCTATTTTCAAAAGCTCTCCAATTCCTTCTTGGTCTAAAGATTGGAAAGGGTCTTTTTCGTAAATCTCTTTATCGACATAATCTTTTAAGAATTTGCCCGCATCGTCTCTTGAGAAACCGCCGCCCATTTGAGTCAAGTCGTTAGTTCCGAATGAGAAGAATTCCGCTTCCGTGGCAATTTTGTCGGCAACTAAAGCGGCTCTCGGAACTTCTATCATAGTTCCAACTTTATAAGAAACTTTAACTCCTTCTTTTTCAAATACTTCTTCGGCTATTTTGATTATTCTGTCTTTAATAATTTTTAGCTCTTTCAAAGTTCCAACCAAAGGAATCATTATTTCTGGATGAACTTTAACTCCGTCTCTGCTCACTTTAACCGCAGCTTCTATTATCGCTCTTGCCTGCATATCGTATATTTCTGGATAAGTTATTCCAAGTCGGCATCCTCTATGTCCGAGCATAGGATTAGCTTCAGTCAAACCGTCTCTTATCGCTCTTAATTTGTCGAAAGGAACTCCCATATCGCTTGAAAGTTCTTCAAGTTGAGAATCTTCATGAGGAATGAATTCATGCAAAGGAGGGTCCAAAAGTCTAACCGTTACAGGATAGCCGTCCATCGCTTTAAATATTCCTATAAAATCTTCCATTTGCATTGGGAATAAATTATTCAAAGCTTCGTCATAAAGTCTTTTTGGTTCTCTGTAAGCATTTTGAAGTTCGCTAACCAAATTATTTTTTCCCATTTTTTCCGCTTCGTTTATTTGAGCCTGCAATTGTTTAACATCTTCTGCAACGAGTATTAACTGTCTAACGCTTTTGATTCTGTCGGCGTTAAAAAACATATGTTCCGTTCGGCATAATCCGATTCCTTCCGCTCCGAAACTTCGCGCTATTTGAGCGTCATGAGGAGTGTCGGCATTTGTATGAACTTCCAATTTTCTTATATCGTCAGCCCATTTCATAAGTTTTTTGAAGTCTTCGGACATTTCCGCTTCTTTAGTCGCAACTTGTCCGAGCATTACCTCTCCCGTAGAACCGTCTATTGAAATATAATCTCCTTCGTGAACGGTTTCATTTCCGACTTTCATGATTTTTTCAGAATAATCAATATCCAAAGCGCTACATCCCGCAACGCAGCATTTACCCATTCCTCTCGCGACTACCGCTGCATGAGATGTCGCTCCTCCTCTTGCCGTCAAAATACCTTCGGCGGCATTCATACCTTTAATATCTTCAGGGCTTGTTTCTATTCTAACGAGTATTACATTTTCTCCCGCTTCTTTTTGTTTTTCCGCTCTGTCCGCCGCAAATACCACTTTACCAACCGCCGCTCCTGGTGAAGCGTTTAATCCTTTTGCCAAAATCGTAGCAGTTTTTTTAGCGTTAGGGTCGAAAGTAGGATGCAAAAGTTGGTCCAAATCGGAAGGATTTACTCTTAATATAGCTTCTTCTTTTGAAATTATTTTAGCTTCGGCAAGTTCAACCGCTATTCTAACCGCAGCGGCAGCCGTTCTTTTTCCGTTCCTTGTTTGAAGCATATAGAGTTTGCCTTCTTGAATCGTAAATTCCATATCCTGCATATCGCTGTAATATTTTTCTAATTGATTTTTATAACTTACAAGCTGTTTATAAACATTAGGCATAACTTCTTCGAGAGAAGGATATTTTTCTTTTCTATCAGTTTCGATTACATTATTATTTTTCGCCCAATCCAAACTTCCTTCGAGCGTGATTTCTTGAGGAGTTCTTATTCCCGCAACTACATCCTCTCCTTGAGCGTTAATTAAAAATTCTCCGTAGAATTTATTTTCGCCCGTAGCTGGATTACGAGAAAAACATACTCCTGTAGCCGAAGTGTCTCCCATGTTTCCGAATACCATCGCCTGAACATTAACCGCAGTTCCCAAAAGATTTCTTATATCGTTTAATTTTCTGTAGGCTTCCGCTCTTGGATTATTCCAGCTCCTAAACACCGCGTTTATCGCATGCCATAATTGAACTTTAGGCTCTTCTGGAAAATCTTCGCCCATTTCTCTTTTATACATTTCTTTATATTTAACTACGACTTCTTTCAAATCGTCCACATTCAAATCGGTATCTTTAACTTCTTTTTCTGGTTTGCCGACTCTGGCAGCTATAGAATGTTTTGCATTGTCTAATATTTCCTCGAATTTATCGTGGTCGACTCCCATAGCGACATCTCCGAACATTTGAATAAATCTTCTGTAAGCGTCCCATGCGAATCTTGGATTATTAGTTTTCTTTATCATTCCATTAACGACTTTTTCGTTGATGCCCAAATTAAGTATTGTGTCCATCATACCTGGCATTGAAATTGCCGCTCCCGAACGAACCGAAACCAATAAAGGCTTTTCTTCGTTTCCGAATTCCATATTCATAGCCTTTTCAAGTTTCTTGATATTTTCGTCTACGAGTTTTTCCAAACCTTTTGGATACGATTTATTTTTTGAATAATAATCGCATACTTCGGTAGTGATTGTAAAACCCGCTGGAACTGGAACTTTGCTTTCCGTCATTTGAGCCAAACCCAAACCTTTTCCGCCCAAAAGCGCTTTGGTTTCTTTAGCTCCTTCCGACTTACCGTTCCCAAAAAAGTAAACCATTTTTTTTGATGCCATAATAAGCCCCCGTTAAAAGTAATTTTAAATTTTTTTGTTAATAATATTATAATCTTTATTTTCTTTATTGTCAATTTTATTTTAAAAAATTTATTAAAAAAATTTTTAAAAAAAATTAATCAAATATAACTATGAATGCGATTAAAATTTTAGAACGAATAAGTCGACTATTAAATATAACGATTTTTAATATATACTTAATTTTAAATTATTGTATAATATTATTATGAGAAAACGAGGAATTATAAATTATTATGAGAGATAAAATATATAGTCTTTTATTTTTGTTATTTTCGTTAATTATCGTATTAAATTGTCAAAGTTCCGTAGTCATATATTCAAAAAATCAAAGAAACGAGCGAGAAGAAAGAAATACTAATAATACGGAGCGAAACAATACGAGGACAAATAATATTTTGACGAATCAAATTCAAACTAACATCGCGCCTACGATTCAAATTACTTATCAATATCAATTAACCGCAAGAGGAAAAGTTTTAATAATTCCAGAAAATATTTTATTCGAGCAAAACAGCGATAGAGTCAATGCCAACAGATACGGAAGAACGATAATTTATGTTTCTTCTTTATTGGGGTTGACAAATATAATGAATATAATAGTCGAAGGACATACGGACGGCTCGGGAAGAGAAACTACAAACCCTTCGTTTTATAATTTAAGCCGAACGAACGATATATTATATTTATACGAAAACAGAGGAAACGAATCCGATTTGTCATATTTGCGGGCTAGAGCGGTATCGTCATATTTAACAAATGTTATGAGAACGAAATTAATAAATATAGGCGTTCAGAATTTAATCAATCCTTACGATGATGACGCTTTGAATAGAAGAGTCGAATTTATTATTATAGAAAATTCCAACGATATTAATATTTATAATAATTATTTCAGAAATAATTGATTTTAAAAAATATATTTCCATGTATTTGGCAACAGCGATAGCTAAATAAAAAACCGAGCCTTTAATCAATAAAGATAAAGAACTCGGTTTTATTCTAAAAATAATATAAATTATTTTTTAGGCTTATTTGAACTATTGGCATTATTAGGATAATTAACATTCATTTGTTTTCCTCTATTTCCTTGATTTTGGTCATAGGTTCTATTTGTGCCAGCAGTTCCTTTGTTAGGATTTTTTATATCCGCTCTGTGATTTTTGCCCATATTCTCACCTCCCTTTTTCAAATAAACTTCTTACTATTAATTTACTTTAGTCATAGTGAATGTATAACCATCGTCAAAATCGTAAATACCATATTTAGAATTTTTTGTCAATAGTTGAAAATAAAAAATTCGTTATTGTAAGCGTGAATGTTTTTTAATCCTATACTTTTTAAGCATAATTAGTTATAAAACAAAAGTATTTGCTTTAAAATAAAATAATAAATATATTTTCTATAAATAATAATTAAAAAGAGGTTATCATGAAACATAACAAAAAAATTAAAATCATTACTTTAACCTTAACCGCAATAATTTTAGTTGCTGGTTTTGGAATCTATTTATTTAATACGGAGGATAAAATGAAAACATCGAATAATTTAGAAAGTATGGAAGCTATTGAATTGGAAGAAAATAATATTGATTCTATTCAAAGCTATACTCAATTTTCCGACAATCTCATTTTAATAAGAGGCGGTTCTTTCAATATGGGAAGTTCACTTAACGAAAGACAGAGAGATAGAGACGAAGCGCAGCATACTGTGACTATAAATTCTTTTTATGTTGACCCTTATGAAGTGACTCAAAAAGATTATAGAGAGATAATGGGAAATAATCCGAGTCATTTTTCGGGCGATAATCTTCCCGTTGAAAATGTAACTTGGTTTGACGCGATAAATTATTGCAATAGATTAAGCGAAAGACGAGGGCTTACTCCAGTTTATACTATAGAAGGAAGCACGGTTCGATGGAATAGAAACGCCAACGGATACAGACTTTTAACGGAAGCCGAGTGGGAATATGCGGCGAGAGCGGGAACGACTACCGTATTCAATAACGGAAATCAAATAACGAGCGCAAACGCCAACTTTTACGGAAGCTATCCTTATTTAATAGAAGAAAATTATGTAAACAGAAAAGATTCAAGCGTTGTAACGAGCAGTTATAGAGGCGGCACGATTAATGTTAATAGCCTGCCCGCAAATCAGTTCGGACTCTATAATATGCATGGAAATGTTTCTGAATGGTGTTTCGATTATTACGGAGATTACGACACGAGAAATGCAACAAATCCAGCGGGAGCAGTTAGCGGTTCGCTCAGAGTAAATAGGGGAGGAGGTTATAACGATTTTGGAAAACATTTAAGGAGCGCGTATCGTTCGGCTACAAATCCTATGGATAAAGACCAAAATTTGGGATTTCGTATAGCGAGAAATTCTCAAGCGATAAACGATACTATAACTACAACCTACTCTTTGAATATTAGAGCGCCGCAGAATCCGAAAATATTAATCGCTTATTTTTCCTATAGCGGAAACACTAAAAACGCGGCGGAAATTATTCGACAAAAAACGGGAGGAGATTTATTTGAAATAAGAATGGAAAGACCTTACCGCGGGAATATTTACGAAGTCTCTCAAATAGATTTAAATAGAAATACTCGCCCTAGATTAAACGGCAGAGTTCAAAATATGGAACAATACGATATTATACTTTTGGGATATCCTACTTGGTGGGCTACAATGCCGATGCCGATTTTTACTTTTGTCGAAGGATACGATTTAAAAGGAAAAATTATTATTCCTTTCAGCAGTCATGGAGGAACTATGTTTGGAGACAGCGTTTCGGATTTATCAAAATTGGTTAAAGATTCTTATGTCGGTTTCGGACTCGAATTCAATTATTCGGGCGGAAGAGGACTTTCGGGCAGAATTTCCGAATGGCTTGCGGAAAACGGAGTTAGAGAAAGAAATTAAAAATGAAAAGAAAAATAAAAATTCTAATCGATATAATAATGTTTATTATATTCGTATATTTAATGAGTTATAGAGCGGGCGGAGGATTATTCCTGCATGGAGTTTGTGGATGCATTCTATTTGCCCTCTTTATAATTCATCATTTATTAAATATTCGCTGGTATGCGGGACTCGGGAAAGGAAAATATAATTGGACAAGAAAATCTTTTGCCGTGATAGATTTTATTTTGCTTGGTATTATGATTTTAATGGCTATAAGTTCCGTAATGATGTCGGGAAGCGTTTTTGCGTTTTCTCCTTTCATAGCGACTCAATTTGCAAGAGATTTGCATGTTTCGTCTACCGCTTGGGGATTTATTTTTATGGGACTGCATTTGGGACTTCATACAAATTCGTCATTCAAAAAACTTGTTAGAATTATAAAAGAAAAGAATAAAAAATATTTGCTTTATTTATATCGTTTTTTATTTTTTATATTTCTTGTTTTGGGAATATTTTATTTTATTAAGAGCCAGCTTTGGAAATCAATGTTTATGATTCCGAAAGAATTTTATAATTTTAATCTTGCGATTTTTTATATCGAATATTCTATTATCACTTTTGCAATTTGTCAGATTTTTTATTTATTTAGTAATTTTATGAATAAAAAATAAAGTTTATAAAAATTTATTTTAATTTATAAATAATTTATATATAAT
>NZ_JBNMIZ010000123.1:0-7838 GCF_050873525.1 Brachyspira sp.
ATATAATTTTTATAGTAAAATATTGGCATTATTAAAATTTTAATAGGGGTTTATTATGGCATCTTTCATGGATAATTTAAGAGAAAAAGCGAAAGCTAATCCAAAAACTATAGTTCTTGCCGAAGGTTATGACGAAAGGCATGTTAAGGCGGCGGTTATACTTAAAAAAGAAAAACTCGCTAAAAGCGTCATACTTTTGGGAGATAAGGCAAAAATCGAATCTTTGGCAAAAGAAAATTCTTTAGAGATTGACGATTTTGCAAAAATATTCGACCCGAAAACCGAATATAAAACCGAAAGCTATATCGAATTGCTTTTCAAGGCGAGAGAAAAAAAAGGAATGACTAAAGACCAGGCTAAAGAGTTAATAGTTTACAATTCCGTTTATACGGGAGCCGCTATTCTTGCCGACAACGGAGCGGACGGAATGGTTGGAGGAGCGGTTTACGCGACGGGCGAAATGTTGAGAGCGGCTTTATTTTTGATAGGATTAAAAAAAGGAATCAAAACGCTTTCAAGCACTTTCTTTATTGAAAGTCCGGATAAAGCTTTATTCGATGACGGCATGGCATGTTTTGCGGACTGCGCGGTTATACCCGACCCTACAGCCGAACAATTGGCGGATATAGCGGAATCGACTGCGGAATCTTTCAAAACTATGACGGGAAAAGACCCGAGAGTGGCTTTGCTTTCTTTTTCTACAAAAGGCTCGGCTCAGCATGAATCGGTTGATAAAGTTTTGGAAGCTAAAAAGATTTTGGAATCTCGAAATCTTAATTTTGTTTTTGACGGAGAATTGCAATTTGACGCGGCGATAGTTCCTAAAGTCGGCGAACAAAAAGCACCTAATTCAAAAATAAAAGGAAATGCGAATGTTCTTATATTCCCTAATTTGAACGCGGGAAATATAGGATATAAAATAGCGCAAAGAGTAGGAAAATGCACGGCTATAGGACCTATGCTTCAAGGAATCGCAAAACCAGCGAACGATTTATCACGAGGATGTTCCGCTCAAGATATCGCTGATTTGGCGGTTTTGACTTCGCTACAATGATACAATAATTTAGAAAGTTGATAATAGTTTTTTTAACATTTTTTCAAAATCCTGGTAAAGCCTTATAAGAAATTATAGGGCTTTATTTTTTTAATCAAATTTTTTAAATCAAATTTTAATCTACGCTGTATTCCGCTTCACTGTCTCCGCTAATAACGAATCTGTAAGGATTTGACGGCATTATTTTAATCAAATAATTATAAAGCAAAGTGGAACTATGAAGAGTCGAATTGTTAGTATTATAATAAAAATATTTCGGATAATTCAAAACATAATCGTAATAAGGATTATTTTTGGAACTCACAAGCTCGCCGATTTTATTATTTACTTTCCATAAAAAATAAACGGATTTGTCTGTAAAATAATTCGTTTCCGCCTGACTCAAAACATAAGAAAAATAATCCGCCGATTTCAAATAATCGTAATTCTTATAATTATTCATTGCCGATTTATAACTTTCAAAAACTTCTTCAATATTATTCAAATTATTCGTCATATATCTTAAATAGCTCCATCCGATTATCGGACCGTAATAAGTGTCGTATCGCACTAAAGCCCAGTCTTCCCTCTCTCTGTCTCGCGCGTTATATACATTCGTTTTATTTAATACTTTGACAAAATCGTAATTATTTAATTTAAATAATTCGTTTTCCCTTCCTTCGATTGCGGGAATTCTGTCTCTTATTATTATTCCGTTTCCTATGACATAATAATCTTCTTCAAAAGCTGGTTTTATTTTTTCTATTCTTTCTCTCACAGTTTTAACCGTATTATCGTAATCCGATTTTTCTCTTTGTGTTAGTTCAAAAGGCAAAGATTCTGGAAAATATGATTTATTATTTAAAATACTTTCCTGCAGGATGCTCGTTCTGTATCTGTCGGAAAATCTTCTTAAATAATTTACATTCGTTATAAAACTTTCTTTATCTTCTTTTGAATTAATATTTTTAAATCTATGCCTAATACTGAAATAATAAGCAAAATCTTTTAATGGAAATACGCTTTCGCTGTCTTGCACTATTCTATCGAAAACATAACCGTTGAAAGAATAAGCGCCGTTTCTCTCTATTATTCCCATTTGGCTATAAATATTTTTTAAAGCGTTCGACTGATTTGTGGCGTCAACCTCGCTATTTTCTTCACCTTCGACAATTCCTTCCGTTATTAATTTTTTATAAAATTCTTCGACATATAAAGGATTATTTTCTATCATAAAAATCAAAGCCTGCCCCAAAAGATATGAAGCCTCGCTTTCGTAATAACTTGATGGATAAGTGAATAAAAATCTTGCCAAAGTTTCAAAACCGTCTTTATAATTTGAAGAGAGTATTTCGTTTCTGCCTTTTAAGAAAGTGTTTATTTCGTTATATGGGGTTTGCGCTTTTTCCTGCTGCGTTTTCGGAAGTGATTTTAAAAAATCGCTTAAAGCTCCGTAATCTTCCGTTTTTTCTATGGTTCTTAATTTTTGCATTTCGTCTATAGAATCTTTTACTTTGCAGGAAATTAAAGACAAAATTATAAATAATATAATAATCAAATAATTTTTTTTCGTTATATTTTTTTTATGCATATTTTTAGACATCAATTTATACCTTCGTAAATTTTTATATTTATTCTATTTCTAAAACTATTTAAAATCGATTTTGAAAAATTATTGTCTTTTTTATCGAGCATTGAGTTTACCAAATCTTCGCATTCTTTAATAGAAATCGCTCTAATAGTATTTTTTACTTTGGCTATAGAAGTAACCGACATCGACAATTCTCTTATTCCGAGTCCGAGCAAAACGGGAGTATATAATGCGACTCCTCCCATCTCTCCGCATAAAGTTATTCTTTTATTCGCTTTATTTGTGGAATCTATTATATGTTTCAACATTCTCAAAACCGATATATCTATAGGATTATATAAATCGCTTAATTTTTCGTTCGTTCTGTCGCAAGCCATCATATATTGAACCAAATCGTTCGAGCCGATAGAAATAAAATCCGCTTCTTTAACTATCAAATCTATAATAACCGCAGCCGAAGGAGTTTCTATCAAAGCGCCGACTTTTATATTTTCGTTAAATCCCACATTTTCTTTTTTTAATTCCAATTTTATTTCTTCAATAATTTTTTTTGTTTCGGTAATTTCTTCCAAAACGCTTATCATTGGAATCATTATTTCAATATCTCCGAAAGCGGAAGCTCTCAAAAGCGCCTTTAACTGCTCTTTAAATACATTTTTATTTGAAAGGCAGAATCTTATCGCCCGCCATCCCAAAAACGGATTATCTTCTTTTTTGAAATCCATCAAACCCAAAGCTGGAGACATTTTATCTCCGCCAATATCCAAAGTTCTTATAATCACTTTTCCTTTCATTTTTGAAGCGATATTTTTATAAACTTTAAATTGAACTTCTTCGCTTGGGAAAAAAGAATTCTCTTCGTCATTGACATCCGAAAAAATATATAAAAATTCCGTTCGGTATAAACCGATAGAATCTATTCCGTATTTTAATAAACTTTCCGTTTCTTCGGGAATATCAATATTCGCGTTTACTTTTATCTCGACTCCGTCTTTTGTTATCGCTTTTTCACGCGCGTCAATTATCGACTGTTCTTTATATTTTTTTATATTTTCCGTTAGTATCGTATAATTTTCTATATCTTTTTTATTCGGATTAATTATAACTATATTGCTTTTGCAGTCGACAATTATTTTTTTCCCGTTTTTGATTTTATTTGAAATATCCGCCACATTAAATATTGTCGATATTCCGAAAGATTTTGCAAGTATCGATGCATGCGAAGTGAAGCCTCCGCTTTCCACTATAAAACCGCTAACTCCTATTGCGTTAAATTTCAAAACATCGCTCGGAGTCAAAGTTTTTGATATAACTATGCAGTCTTTTGGAATTTTATTAGAATCTTCCGAATTGGAACGAATCAAATTTTTTATCACTCTCGATTTTATATCGATAATATCGCTCGCTCTTTCCGATAAAGTTTTGTCGCTAAAAGCCGAAAGTTTATCCAAATACTCGGAAACTATAGAATCGTAAATATGTTCTATATTAAATAATTTTTCTTTCGCTTCGTTTTTAACCTGTTCGATAATCACTTTATCTTTAAGCATCAAAATATGCATTGACAAAATATTTTTTATATTATTATCCGCATATTTTTGCATATCTTCGATTTCTTTTATTGATTTTTCTATGGCAAAATCGAGTCTTCTATATTCTTCTTCGATGTCTTCTTTTTCTATTTTATATTTTGGCGTGTTTATGGAATCTATATGCAAAAAAGATTTCCCAATAGACACATAATCGCCTACTCCCTGTCCGTTTAATATGGTTCTTTTATCTCGCATGGACGCTCCGAGCTAATATAATTTATTTATCGTTTTGAAAATTATACTATAAATGGCAATATTTTCAATATTTACCGCTTGACAAAATTATATTATTATAGTATAGTTTGTGCCTATATAAATGATAATTAAAAAATAATTAATTATAAAATAAATTAAACGGAGTAAACGACAATGTATGCAATAGTAGAAGTTAAAGGAAAACAATATAAAGTGGAAAAAGGACAAAATATATTAATAGAATATTTGGGAGAAGACGCGAAGGAATCGCCTGAAATTAAAACTCTTTTATTAAAGAAAGACGATGAATCCGTTGTCGTTGGAACTCCTTATGTCGAAAATGTAAAAGTTAATTCAAAAATAGTCGAAAGTTTGAAAGGCGATAAAGTTGTAATTGGAAAACATAAAAGAAGAAAAGACTATAGAAGAAAAACGGGACATAGACATAAATATCATAAAATAACTATTGAAGATATAATAGTTTGATTTTATGGCTTCGTTGGTTAGCGTTCGTTACAACTCTGAAGGAATTATTGAATATATTTCGGTTGACGGACATGCTGGAATAAAAAAAATCGGCGAAGGTTATGAGGTTTGTATCGCTTTAAGTTCTATTACTCAAGCGATGCAAAGGGCTTTAATTAGCAAAGTGGGGAAAAAACATTTAATTTGTAAAATAGAAAACGCTAATTTGAGTTTAAGATTGAAAGATTTTGATAAACTTGAAGAAGGCAAAAAACAAGAATATAAAATAGTAAGCGAAGGATATTTGATAGGAATAAAAGAATTGATAAAAGAATATCCCGATTACATAAAATACAAAGAGGAGAGATAAAATGGCTCATAAAAAAGGCGGCGGAAGCTCAAAAAACGGACGAGATAGTCAATCCAAAAGACTTGGAGTTAAAGTTTA
This sequence comes from Brachyspira sp., assembly GCF_050873525.1. Taxonomy (GTDB): domain Bacteria; phylum Spirochaetota; class Brachyspiria; order Brachyspirales; family Brachyspiraceae; genus Brachyspira. The sequence goes on from NZ_JBNMIZ010000123.1 coordinate 5,325, forward strand.
CGGCGGACAGAAAGTTATTTCTGGAAATATAATAGTGAGGCAGAGAGGAACTCAATTCCATGTCGGTAAAAATGTCGATATAGGAAGAGACCACACTATATTTGCAACCGCTTCTGGAACCGTAAAATTCTATACGAATAAATTCGGCAAAAAAGCTATAAGCGTAATTGCTGAATAAAATTTTTGATTTTTAAATTATAATCATAAAATTATCATGGAAAATAAAGATAATATAGAATTACTATCATGCGCTTTGGAAGGAGGCTGTTCGGCTAAAATTCCTCCCGATTTGCTTGAAAAAACTTTGCTCCCAATATTAAAAGCAAAAACCGATTCAAATCTTTTATCGGATATTGATATTGGAGACGATGCGGGAGTTTATAAAATTTCCGAAGATAACGCGATAATATTTACGGTTGATTTTTTCCCTCCCGTAGTCGCAGAACCTTATTCTTTCGGACAAATAGCGGCTTGCAATTCGATAAGCGATATTTATGCGATGGGCGGAGAACCTAAATTAGCTTTGAATATAACGATGTTTCCAAAAGAAGATTCTTTAAATATACTCGCTAATATTTTAAAAGGCGGACAGGATAAAGCGACTGAAGCGGGAGTATTAGTAGTTGGAGGACATACGATAACTGACGCTACGGTAAAATACGGAATGGCAGTCATAGGTTTTGCAAATCCTAATCAAATAACCACTAATTCAAAAGCAAAAGACGGAGATATTATAATTCTTACTAAACCTTTGGGAACGGGATGCTCTTTGGCGGCTATGAGAAACGGACTCATTAAAGAAAAAGAGACTGAAGATGTTTTTGAATCTATGAAAACTTTAAATAATAAAGCATGCAAAATAATGAATAAATATAATGTAAAATCTGCTACCGATATAACAGGCTTCGGATTACTCGGGCATGCTTATAAAATGGCTGTTTCAAGTGATGTTTGTATAGAAATAAATTCTTCAAAATTGCCTTTATTCAATAAATCTTACGAAGTTATTGATATGGGCTGCATACCAGGAGCGGCTTTTACAAATATGCGATATGTCGGGATAATATTTTAACTGACGAAAATGTAGATTATAATTTAAAAATGCTTTCTTTTGACCCTCAAACTTCGGGCGGATTATTTATATGCGCTGATAAAAATAACGCCGAAAATATGCTTGCAGATTTATGGCGAGACGGAGTCGATAACGCTTCGATAATCGGAAGAGTGTGCAAGAGAGATAAAGAATATATAAGATTAATCAAATAAATTTACTTTATTTTAATATTTAGAAGCTGTAGATATAATATCATTATCAAGTGGAATATTTATAATAATATTTGATTTTTTTATTGTATCAAATATTTCCGAGCAAAATATATCAACTTCTTTTTTATCATAATCTGTTATATATTCCTCATGACCATGTGCTATGGGATTCCTTGCAATTATGCACTTATTAAATTTATATTCCCAATTAGAGAACTTATCATTATTGAAATATTTAGAAAAAATATTATGCCAACATTCTGTTATGATTTTACAACTATCGGATAATGACATTACATCAAAATATGTGCCATCTATATTAAATTTCTTTTTATTGTCTTTAATAAAATATCCATATCTATTAATATCCCTTTTATCTATACCCTTTACTTTTAATAATAAATTTGATTGTATGGATAATATATTATTTCCACCTATTTTATAATTTTTTATAAGAGATATCATTTCATTATTAATAATGCTCTTAATTTTCTTCTCAAGCTCTATGATATTATCCCAAATATTAATATTAATAGTATATGTATATAAAAAATTTGTAAAATATTTAGATATTAAAATTAGTTCTCCATTTTCCTCTCGTAAATACCCAAGATTTATAAGTTCTTCTTTATCGCTTTTAGTAACACCTATATTTGGACCTATTATAAATGGTATAATTCTTTTTAAATCTCCATCTCTTTCTAATTGTTTTATGCAATCTCTATAATAGTCATTAATCGCATTACATTTATCAAGAAATATATCATCAATTGAAAATTCATTATTTAAATTATTTTTATCTTTTTTTGCTGTTTCTATTATATAATATCCAAGTATTGATAATAAAAATGGAGCATTTCCAGCGTAATATATTATTTTTTCTCTTTGTTCTTCGGTTAATTTTATATTTAGTTTATCGAATTTACTAAAGTAAATATTCATATCTTCTTTATCAAATCCTTTAAAATATATAGGGTCTAATACCCCATGAAAAGTAGAACCTTGGTATGTGGTTTCTTCTATCATATATAGACTTCTTCTTGATATAGTAACAGCAGAAACATTATACCTACTATCTGAAAAAATAGTTCTAAATAATTCAAAATGTTTTGTTTCACCATTAAAAATTAATCTAGCATTATCAAATTCATCCATTATTAGTATAGTCTTTACATTTATATCAGATAAGTATCCAAATATACTTTTAATGGTTCTATTTAATTTTATCCATGGTATATTATCATCTTC
>NZ_JBNMIZ010000124.1:0-7834 GCF_050873525.1 Brachyspira sp.
TAATTATTTTTTGCAAAAATAAACTAACGAATAAAAATGATAAATAAAAAAGGAGACTTTAATTAAAGCCTCCTTAAAGAAAAAATATTAAAACAAACTTTATGATTAACAATTATTACTGATAATCTTCGTCTTCGTCGTCTTTTTGCAACATTCCCTCTTCGGAATAAATTCCTACTGGAGTATCGGCGACATCAAAATAGCTTTCGTAAGCTTTATTTTGGAATCTATAATATATCGGAGCGATTCTAAAATTGTCCACATAAGAAGCCAAGAAGTTAATCTTTCTTCCGTTATAGCTTGCATAATAAACCGATAAGGAAGTATTAGCCATTTTATTGACATAATTTCCGTAAACCATAGAAGCGAAGTCATCGACAGTAATCGTTCTCTTATTGTGAAAACCGCCGTATTTTAATTGAAAACCGTCTAAAGTTCTTTTGAATAATCCGCTTGACATTATATGACCTGGGTGAGCGTATTGATTTTGTGGATTTCTGTTTTTATATTCTTCCACTTTATAATCTCCTTGATAACGAGAGCTTGCCGCAAATAATTTATCGTTATGGAAAAAGAATTTATAAGCCCATTTCGTATCCGGTCCTACGGGATTTACATTGTCTCCTACAGTTTCCGCATCGACCGTCATACATTTGAATTCGTCTTCGGTTTGATAACTGAAATATAAAAGATTAGAATCTCTTTTGAATAATTCGGAAATATCGTTTGTGGTAAATTTCATATTCACCCATCTCAACATTTGAGGATTATACCAAACCAAATCTGGGTCTGGATAAGGCGAAACATAAAAACTTCCGCTTAAAACTTCCAATTCCGTAGCGGCAAAATTAGCGTCCACGAGTATTTGATTTACTTCATCGGGAGACGCTCCGTATGGCACTAAATCGTTAAACATATAAGGTATTGTTTCATAGCCGTAAACCGAAACGGCGGCGAGTAAAAATGTGATTAGCAATTTCTTCATTTGATTTTTCTCCAAGATTTTTAATTATTTTTAATTATATTATACAATATTAAGAAATTAATTGCAAGCATTATGTTTACTTATTTTTTTGATTTTTTTCCGTATTTTATAGCATTAAAAACATTCGCGGCGCTGAAAATTTAGGATGGTAATATTTTTATTATCAATATGTAAAATATTCCGTTAATATTTATAACTTCAAAATAATTAGAGAGAATTAATTAATGGCTGTAAAAAAAACGAGTAAAAAAAATACTTCTTCAAAAACGACTTCAAAACCTAAAGAAACCGAAAATAAATTAATCGAAAAATTGCAATTAAAATTAGAAAAGTCCGAAGAAAAAATAATCGAATTAAACGAAAAATATAAAAAAATAATCGACATTCAAAAACAAAAATTAGAAGACAAATACAAAAAGACGGAAGAGAAATATAAAAAAATAGTCAAAAAATTAGAAGATAATCTTAAAAAATCATCTGTAGAAAATTTGGAAACTTCAAAATCGAATAAAAGCGAACTTGCCAAACTGCAAAAAAGAATAGAATTACTTGAAAGCAAAAATGCAAAATTGGAAGCGGAAAAAATAAAAGCGGGCGAAAAAATTTCAAAAGCCTCTAAAATCGATAAAGACGCTTTAAAAAATTCCATAAACGAAATTAAAGAATTAAGAAAAAAATTAAAAGAGTCGGAAGAAGAAAGAAAAGAATTAACTTTCAAATTAAAAGAAGCGATAGCCGAATTAAAAAATAGCAAAAAAAATAAATTATCGAAAGAAGATAAAAATCAATTCAGAGAAAATATAAAAATCTTAAAAAGAATAAAAAAAGAAAATGAAATATTAGATAAAAAAAGAGAACTATTAAGAAAAGAAGCGGAAAAAGTAAAAGCGATTAGAAGCAATATTAAAGATTCGGCAAGAAATATAGCCTCGACAATACGAAACAGTCAAGTCAATTATTACGGAAGCAAAGACAATGACGGAAGCAATTTGAATCCCGAATATCCGACAGATTCTTTAAATATAACCGATACGGAAGACGGACTTAAAAAATTAGCGACTATTCTATGCGCGGCGATGGACGATTATAGAGAACAAAAAGAAGCGGAAGAAAAAAAATTGGAAATGTCGGAAGGAGAAGAAAGATTAAATAAAGCGGCAGAACAGTTGGAAGCGATGGCTGAAAGCGAAGATAATAATTTAAAAAGACAGTTTACGATAATCGATAAAATAGAAAATAGTAGAGTGGAAATTAACGATGGTTATTCGTCAACGGCGGGCGGACAACCTATAGTGGCAAAACCGCATGACGAAAACGCTCCTCAAAATCAAGCGCCGATTCCAAATATAACGGTAAAAGTTGAAGCTCCTAAAGAATCTTCAAAATTGGCAAAACCCGAAACTCAATTAAAACCCGCAAGCGAAACGCCGACTATGAGAATGAAACTTTTGGACGATACGGACGATTACGAAAAAAAACTTGTTATAACTTACGGATTCGACAACATGCCAGAAAATACTTATTTTTCAAAATATAAAAAAATATTAAGAAACGCGGCAAGAATAAGTTTGCTCGGAAATTTGCAGGAAGGACTCGAAATGTTTAAATTGATTAGAGCGCAAAATATTCCCGAAGAATATAAACAAATGATAGATAAAAATATTCAAGATATAACCTATTATTTAAGAGGTTTGCATAGAGTTAGGGTAGAATAAATCGCTTTTATAATTGTCATAAATTTTCTAAACTCTCTATTATAACCGCAAAATTCATTCCAAGCGAAGCCTTTATTAAAATCGCCGTGTCTTCTTTTTCTTTTATAAATTCTTTTATCTTGCAAATCGAATCTTCCGCTTTTTCAAAATAATATTTTTCGCAATTAACCGTTTCGTAAATATATTTTGAATAATTCCCGCAGGCTATTACGACATTTATATTATTTAAAGAATTAATCAAATCGCCAATTTCTCTATGATAGAATTCGCTTTTCGGTTCGGTTTCGAGCATATCGCCTATAACCGCAATTTTTTTCTTTTCTTCTCTTTCGGATAAATAATTAATCATATTTTTTAAAGCTGACGGATTTGAATTATAGCAGTCGTTTATTATCGTGCAGTTATTTATATTCATTATTTGCATTCGATTTTTTGGAGATTTATAATTTATTAAAATTTTTGAGCATTCTTTTAAATCGGCGTTATATATTTCCGCAATTTTAATGGCAGACAATATATTGCTTAAATTAAAATCTCCGATTAAATTATGTTTAAAAATAATTTTCTTATATTCAAAAGTTTCGTTGTCTATTTTAATTATTTCTTTAATATCGGTTTCAATTATATTTAGATTTTTCTTTTTAGCTTCTTCGATTAAAATATAGGCTTGATTAGAATTTTTATTTATTATCGCAGTCGCGTTTTTTTTCGTATTATTAAAGAGTTCGCTTTTTGCCAAAGCTATATTTTCTATAGAACCTAAATTGGCAATATGAACGGACTCTATATTATTTATTAAAACCGTATTCGATTCTATAGCTTCCGATATTCTTAAAAGTTCGTTTTTATGATTCATTCCCGCTTCGATAACCGCAATTTGAAAACTATCGTCCAGATTAAAAATCGTTTTCGGAACTCCGATTTCGTTATTTAAATTTCCTTCGGTTTTAAGGACTTTATATTTTGTCGATAAAAATAAAGCGGTTAATTCTTTAGTCGTGGTTTTTCCGCAGCTTCCCGTTATCGCAATAATCGGAATATCGAATCTTCGTCTGTATTCTCTCGCAAGTTTTATAAAAAAAAGAATCGTATCGTTATGGTAAAAAACTTTCGCGTCTTCGGGCATTTCTATATTTTCGCTTAAAATAAAATATCGGCAGCCTTTATTATAGCATTCTAAAGAGAAATTATTTCCGTTAAATTTTTCTCCTTTTATAGCCAAAAAAATTTTATCGTTATCAAATTCTTCTCTGCTGTCGGTTGAAATATATAATTCTTTATTTTCTTCTTCTATATTTTTCGGACAATCGGCTTTCAATTCTTTTGCGACTTTTATTATATCTTTTAAGCAAGTTTTTCCCATAAATATTTTTCCGTTTAGATTTATAAAAAATAATTAATAATATCTGCTATAATATTCATAACTTTTCATTACTTTTTCCACATAATATTCGGTTTCTTCAATATCTATAAATCTTCCCGTTTTATACATGTTGTTAGTTCCGTATTCGTTTTTCCATCTGTTTCCTCTGCTCGAACCCGCGTTATATTTCGCCGCAACCATAATATAATTATTCGCATTCTCGCTCGTAAAAAGCCATGACAAATGCGAAATTCCCAAATATATATTTTGTTTAGGGTCGTTCAAATTGAGGGGATTAAATTTGTATCTCTTTTTTTTATTTTCAGCTCCAGCCGTAGCGGGCATAAGCTGCATTAGTCCTCTCGCTCCCGCCCAAGAAATTGCCTTCGCGTCAAATAAACTTTCCTCGCGCATTATAGAATAAACGAATTCGGGTTCTATTTTATAATATTTCGATTCTGGAACGACATACTCGTCAAAATATCTCGGATACATATATTTTCTAAATTCTTCGGGAAGCAAATCCACATTTTCCGAATAATTATAACCAAAATATTTTCCAATATTATTGCATGTCTGCATAAATCTTTTTGTATTCGAAGATGCGATAAATATTTTTTCCGCATAATAAAATAAAGGATAAGTAATTTGAGTTTTTTGATAAACTTTATTAAATTCCGCATAAGCGTTTTGAATATCGCCGTAATAATAAAGCAGAATCGATTTATTTATTTCTCCTCTCGTCTGCAATGAAAGTTCGTTAAATATTTCGTTTTCGGTTATCATTTCGTCTTTTTTAAGATAAAAATCTTTAACGAATCTATTTTGCATAAAAATTTCTTTTGCCATCTCTCTCGCTTCTTTTACAAGTTTGTCTTCTTTCTTGCTTGCGATATAATCTATGAATTGAATTTTATTGAGAGATTCTAGCGTTTTTGAATAATTTGAAATTTCAAAAAATTTTTTAGCTTCGTTTAGATAATAATCGTTACTTGAAGAAATGGCTTTAATCATATCTTCGTTTGCAAGAGTCAAAGCGCCTTTAATATAATAAGGATTCTTGCTCTTTAAAAGAGTTTTCATTATATAATCGTTTCTTTTATTAAAGTCTTCGAACTCTTCGGCAACCCACATATTCCAAGACATCGCTAAATCGTTTCTCGATTTTGAATGCCTATCTTCCAATATTTTCAAAGCGTAATAAGTTTCCGTTTTATTTTTTAATTTCAAAGACTTTCTCAAATAACTTTTTAAAGAAGCTTCCGTCCATCTATTGCTTTTAAATTTATTCAAACTATTCGTTAAATATCTTTTTGCCAAAATTAAATTATTCGATTTCAAACTTTCCGTTATAAATATATTATAAATTCTCGGGATATATTCGTCATTCGGATATTCTTTCAAAAAAGTTTGATATAAAGCCGTAGATTTTTCGATATTGTTTAATCTATAATAATTATCGGCGCTATGATAAAGTCCAAGCCTTCTATAAGATTTATTATTTGTATTTGCAAGATAACTTTCAAATAATTTTGACGCTTCTTCTCTTTTGCCGTCCCGCTGATTTATTCTTGCAATATAATATATGCAGTTCGCTTTATTATAATCGTCTTTTATTAAAGAATTAAAATAATTTAAAGCCGCCGTTCTATGTCCCGCTTCGTATAATTCCGTAGCTATTTTATATTTTACATTATTCGGAAGTTCCAAAGCATCTTTTTGAAAATTATCGTTAAAATAAATTATCGCTTCTCTATTATAAAATTTATTTATAAGTTCCAAAGCTATTTCTTTATTTTTTTCTTTATCTTTAATTCTTTGCAGCGCTCTTGATCCCACAAATTCTTTAATCCATTTTTGAGTTTTGCCGTTAAAAAAATTGCTTATAGGATAATCATCTCTATAAAATTCGGCTAACGCTTTATACCGTTCGGCATAAGGATAGAGAATCGAGCGAGGATATTCTTTAATAATCGCGGAATATAAATCGATTGCTTCGTCATACATATTCGCGTATAATGCGCTTTTTGCTCCGTAATATATAACATAATCTCTAATTAAAATTTCGTCTTTGCCGTTTATTATATTTGTAAATTGACTATAGGCATTTAAATATTTTTTTTCGTTATGGAGTTTCAAAGCCGTTCCGTAATTTATTTTATTTTTTGAAATTATATTTGGGAGTTCGGGCATATTTTTAGCGTTTAGCATCGAAGTCGCTATTATTATAATAAGTTCAAAAGATAGAGTTAATAAAAATAATTTCTTTTTCATTGATTTTAATTCTTATACATTTTAATAATTTAAAATAAGATTATAATACAAAACGATAAAAAAATAAATATTTTATAAACTTACTAAATATAAGCCTATTTGAAATCCCAAATCAAAAGAAGCGATATTTTCTTTACTTTTTACCATATATTGTAAGACGCTGTCGCTTTTCAAATTAAATGCAAAATCGTAATTCGCATAAACTCCGAGAGTTAGCATAAATCTGCTTTGTCCTTTGATTAAAAAATCTACGGATGCTTTAAGATAAGGATAATAAATTTGCGTCAAAGTGTCTCTAACATCGCCAAAATCCAATTTATATTTTTCGGAATACGAATATTGTCCTTCCGTTGAATATATCATTGAAAGCGGAATTTTTATTCCTCCGCCTATTCCCAAAGAGAAAAATCCAAAATTTATTCTTGGCAAAAGTCCGATTGAAATATTATTCAAACTAAAATTTTCAACCGTTCGACTGTCGCCTTCGCCGTATCTAAATTCGTATCTGTCTTTGCTGTAGCCTATATCCAAAAATACCGCCGAAGATATCGTATCGTAATATGAGAAGAAAACTCCGGGCTGAATCGAAAAAGAATTTTCAAATTCTCTAAAATCATCGTTAAATATTTTTCCTTTTTCCGTAGTCGCCGCGCTTGCTCCAAATTGTCCCATGAAACCGATTACAAAATTTGCCGCATTCACTTTTGCAAACGAAACTGCAAATAAAACTAAAAATATAAATAATTTGTTTTTTAAAATGTTTTTAATGTTTTTCATAAAATCTCCTATTTTCTATAATTTTCAAAATTTATAAAATATCCAAGCTGGATTCCGATATCGAATCCCGTCATATAATTTTTATTTACGATAATATTATCCATATAAGTATTTCGCTGAAATTTAATTGGAAAATCATAATTAACATATAAACCGATTAATATATAATTAAAAATATTAAAATCGAGCGAAGCCTTTACATAAGGAATAACCGCGCTTTGAAATAAATCCTGCAAATCTCCGCGACTCAAATAATAACTATTTTTACTCGAATCAATTTCTTTTTTATATACCGCCGAAATAGGAATTTTTACTCCTCCGCCTATTCCTAAAGCGAAAAATGAAAAATGAAATTTTCCAACCGCTCCTATAAGAAAACTGTCGAGCTGATAATTTTCGGTTATTCTGCTTCCGTCTAAATTATGTTTGAAATCGTAAGAATCATGATAATATCCGATTTCCGCTAAAACGGACGCCGAGATTGTATTTACTATTCCCTGATTTGCTCCGATTAAAAAAGTAAATCCCGAATCAAAATCTCTAAAATCCGATGGAAACGATTTATTTGTGGAAGCTCCGCTTATTGCGAATTGTCCTATAATTCCCATTGATAAACTAACGGCTTTAAGATTATTAGAATATATTCCAAATATAATTAAAATAATTAAAAAGACTTTTTTCATTATATTTTAGCTCCGTTTAATTTATTATACTTATATA